>JBFMBA010000348.1:0-4581 GCA_040755475.1 Thermodesulfobacteriota bacterium | reverse complement strand
CGGATCGATAAGGGAGGACTCGGGCATCACTATCACCTTCCTTCTTCGTTCTTGCCGATGCGGATCCGAGGATCCACCCATCCATAGAGCAGATCGACGGCCAGATTGGCCGTGATCATCGAACATGACAACATCAGGACGATGGTCTGAACCACAGCCAGGTCCCTTGCAGCGACAGACATGATAAGCAGGCGGCCGACTCCCGGCCAAGCAAAAACGGTTTCAGTGATGATGGCGCCCCCGATGACATGGCCTACCTTGAGACCCGCGATGGTCATGATGGGGATCATCGCATTGGGAAGCGTGTGCCTCAGGAGCCTTCGCCAGTAGGATAAGCCTTTGGCCCGCGCTGTGCGAATGTAGGGCTCGTTGAGAACTTCCAGCATGGCTGAACGGCTGAACCTGGCGATTCCCGCTGCCTGAGAGGTGGTGATCGTAATCAGCGGTAAGATCATGTGCGCCATCGTCTCGCTTCCCGCGCTCGGCAGGAGGCGCAGGTTCATCGCAAACAGGTAAATCAACAGAATCCCCAGGAAAAAGTTCGGCATGCTGTACCCGAAAACGGCAAAGGCCATGGTCATGCGGTCCATCACGCTGTTGCGATGCAGGGCCGCAACCATGCCAAGCAGAATGCCAAACAGGAGAGCCAGCCCCAGTGCCGTGCCACCCAGCCGGAGCGTTGCGGGTATCCGCTCAAGCACCAGCTCGACGGCGTCCCGGTTGTCGCGGAAGGAGCGGCCCAGATCTCCCTGGAACACGCTCTTGAAATAGAGCACGTACTGTTCGTGCAGGGGCTTGTCAAGCCCCCACGCTTCCTGATAGAAGGCGACGACCTCGGGGGGCGTGTCGTCGGGCAGAAGGGTGTCCGTGGGATCCCCGGTTATCCGGAGGATGATGAAGATGAATGTGATGACCAGCCACATGGTGATCACCGCGCGTAACAATCTTTTACTTATGTAGCTGACAGACATGAGGAAAGTAATCCCTTTCTGGTGGTCATTGTCCGGATCCCATCGCCCCGGGTTCGGGATTCGGCTTCCGCGTCAGAACCTCAGGAATATCTTGCCGCTCCTTTTCCCGCAGAAACCTTTTTCGTGCAGGGACTTGCTCCGTACACCGCGGTCAGGCAAGGAAACAACCCCGGGAAACAGCCTGGATCTCTTTTCCACGCCGTTACTCACGCCTCCCCCGGGAAATGGCATAACACGGTGTGTCCATTTCCGAACGTCCGCAATGACGGCACGACCTCGCTGCACACGGGCTGCGCGATAGGGCAGCGCGTATGAAAACGGCACCCGCTCGGAGGATCGATCGGGCTGGGCGGTTCCCCGGTCAGGATGATCCTGTTTCGGCGGACGGAGGGGTCGGGAACCGGCACGGCGGAAATCAGCGCCTTGGAATAGGGATGCAGGGGAGTCGAAAAAAGGTCCGTACGCTCCGCCATTTCCACCACCTGCCCCAGATACATCACGGCGATGCGACTGCAGATATGACGCACTGCGCTCAGGTCGTGGGAGATGAAAAGATAAGCAACCCCCAGCATGTCCTGGAGTTTCGACAACAGATTGATCACCTGGGCTTTGATCGAAACATCCAGGGCGGATATCGGTTCATCGCAGACAACGACTTTCGGCCGCAGGATCAGCGCCCGTGCGATCACCACGCGCTGCTGCTGGCCGCCGCTCAACTCGTGGGGATAGCGCGTGTAGATGTGCGCCTTCAATCCCATCAAATCGAGCATCTCGCAGGCGGCCTGCTTTCGATCTTTTTCCGTGCCGATCCGGAAGATGGCGTGGGGCTCGCAAATCTGGTCTCCGACGCGCATGCGCGGGTCGAGAGCCCCCAGCGGATCCTGAAAGATCATCTGCATTTCACGGTGCAGGGAGGGCTCTGCCGCCGCCTTCAACGCCGAAATGTCGCGCCCGCGGTAGAAAACCCGACCGCTCGTCGGCTGCAGAATATTGAGAATCACCTTTCCGACCGTCGACTTGCCGCATCCGCTCTCACCCACAAGGCCGAGCGTCTCCCCCTGATGCAGGGTGAAGCTGACTCCGTCCACGGCGCGGATGGTCGTTTTCCGCCCCAGGAAATGGCGCCTTTTGCCCTGAAAATGCCGCACAAGGTCCCTCGTTTCCAGAACGACCTCGGCGGGGGTAGCCTTCAGTGTATTTCCCATGGGTATCCCATCAATTCTCCGGATTGAAGCACGCCACGCAGTGGCCGTTCCCCCTCGTCACCATCGGCGGTTTCGCTTCCCTGCAGGAAGTCACCGCACGCCCGCACCGCGGCTCAAAATGGCATCCCGCAGGCAGCTCGTGGAGCGCGGGCACGGTTCCCTCTATGGGCACCAGCAAGTCCTGGTTGCGATCCACCCTGGGCAGGGAACTGAGCAGGCCGTGCGTATAAGGATGTATCGGGTTGTGAAAAATCTCGTGCACCGGCGCCTGTTCAACGACGCACCCTGCGTACATCACCGCAACCCGGTCCGTCAGTTCGGCGATGACGCCCAGATCGTGGGTGATCAGGATGACCGCCATGTCTTTTCCGCTCCGGAGCTCTCTCAGCAGTTCGAGAATCTGCGCCTGGATGGTCACGTCCAGCGCCGTAGTCGGCTCGTCGGCGATGAGCAGTTGCGGCTTGCCGGCCAGGGCCATGGCGATCATGACCCGCTGGTTCATGCCGCCCGACAGCTGATGCGGAAAATCCCGCATCCGCTGCCGCGGTTCCGGAAGCCCAACCCGCTGGAGAAGTTCGACCGTCTCCCGCTGCGCGGCTCGGAGGTCCAGACCATAGTGAATCTGAAGGCTTTCCATGATTTGACCGCCGATGGTATGGATCGGATTGAGCGAAGTCATCGGATCCTGGAAGACCATGGCGATATCCCGGCCTCGGATCTCCTCCATCCGGCGTTCATCGAAACGAAGCAGATCCTGCCCCCGAAAGAGAATCTCGCCCGAATGCACGCGCCCGTTGGGCGGCAGCAATCCGAGGATCGACAGGCAGGTGACGCTCTTGCCGCAGCCGCTTTCCCCGACAATTCCCAGCGTCTCGCGTTCGCTGACACTGAGATCGACACTGCTGACGGCCGAAAGACTGCCTTCGTCGCTGTCGAACACAATGTTCAGATTATTGATGGTCAGTATATCGCCCGCCATGGCATCCCCTCAATCGAGCCACCCCCCATCGATATAGCGATGAGGCCCCTGTTCAAAAATGCGCAGACGTTGGATGTAATCGCCGGAGCCGCTTTCATGGATGTGCTCCCTGAATTGCTCCGCCTCCTGCGGCGGCGCGGCGTACGCTTCCCTAAGGGCACGGCCCGTCATGGAGGGGGGTCGTGGCAGATCCATCAGATCGAGCATTGTCGGCGCGATGTCCACGATCCCGGCAGGCGCCGATGAACGGTAGGAGCCGGCAAAAGCCTCTCCCCCGAAAACCAGCAGGTTCCGGAGTTCAAGCGGATGTAACCCGCCGTGCTGGGAGCTGCCGACCGGTTTTTCGGAATCATAAAAGCAGCCGTCGTCATCGATCCGGCTCTTGAGCGTATACACGAGATCCGGCACACGCCTGTGATCAATGCCGGCCATGGCATGGGAGAAGGTTCCGGCTGGTCTCCCATGCCCCCCCGCGGAGTCGCCGGTAAACAGGTGGCCGCACCATTGCTGCCCCTGCATCCAATCGACAATCTCCGGAAGCATGTGCTTTCGATATCCCTTCAAGTGAATGGCGCCGACCGACCCCGGCAGGCTGATGATCCCTCCCTCGCCGGTCGGTATCCTGGACGCGGGGAAACCCGCCTGATTCAGCAGACCATTGATATCCAGCCGCGAATGCCCGGGGACGTAACCGTGATCCGACATGGCGATGATCTGCACGCCGTCCCTTCTGCCCCGGTCGCCCCACCAGGACAAAATGTGACCGAACACGTCGTCGATTCCCCGAACGGCATCCGCTATGGCGGGCGAACCTTCGCCATATTCATGGCTGGTGTGGTCAGGTTCGTCGAGCCACAGGATCGCAACATCCGGTTCGGTGCGGGGGTAGATGATCTCGGTAAATGCGCTTACGGCATAGGCAATCCGGGGCAGGTCCGGATACCGCGATTCAGGAATCGCACCGAGACGGTCGACGATCTCCGTTGCCAGATCGAGCGGCGTGGAGAATTCCGGGCCGTGGATGGAAAAATGGCAGTGCCCCAGCTTCGCGCCGCGATAGTTGAGCAACCACGGCGCACCCGGTTGCCCCGTATGAACCACCGCCAGCTTCCGGCCGAACCGAAACAGAACCTCCCCGAGGGTCGGGGCCGTGATGAGTCGATTGTCGCATCTATCCGCCTCAAGAACAACATCCATATCCTTGATCTCAACAATGCGGTCCGGAAAGATGCGGGAATCGTAAAAAGCGTTAAACAGGATGCCGTGGTTTGCGGGCGTGGTGCCGGTCACCAGGCTGACTTTGTTGACGCGCGTCAGCGTCGGAAAGACGGCATGGCTTTTCGAAAAGGCGGCTCCATTCCGGCAGAATTCAAAGAGGTTCGGCATCCGGTTCGCGGATATACGATCCGGACGCAGACAGTCAAAG
>JBFMBA010000347.1:0-6379 GCA_040755475.1 Thermodesulfobacteriota bacterium | reverse complement strand
CATTGGCCAATGGAAGGGTCATGGGCGACCAGATCCGTTTCAGCCTCGGCAGCGAACACTTCTCCGGTCGGGTCGGTAGCGGCAAGATGCAGGGTGTGGTGAAGGCCGCCGGGAAACAGGCCGGCTGGAGCGCCAATCTCGTGGACAATCACAACCCCTGACGGTCACCCCTGTATGGAGAAACCGTTCGCCAGCGGCGGGCGGAGGGCCGGGCAGACCCCACCGGCAGCCTGTCCCGAAAAGGAGAAACCCCATGGACGACCAAGTCAGGCAGGCCATCTTCAGGCGGGTGGAGCAGGAGCCCTTCGCCAGGAAATTCGACCTGAAGCTGATAGATCTTGATGCGGGCCGTTCGAAAGTGTCGATGGTTTTCACCCCGGATATGGAGAACATGTTCGGGAAGGCCCACGGAGGGGCGCTGTTTGCCCTGATTGATGAGGCCTTTGAGACCGCCTCCAATTCGCACGGCACGATTGCCGTTGCCCTGAACATGGATATCAGCTATCTTGCCTCCCCCCGTCCGGGCGCCACACTCACCGCCGAAGCCAGGGAGATCAACCGAACCGACAGAACCGCGGTGTATGACATCAAGGTGGCAGAAGAGGGGGGCCGCTTGATTGCCTCCTGCCAGGCGCTGGTCTACAGGCTGGGCAAGCCGCTGCCCTTTCTCGACGGGAACGAAGGGGGGCATCCGCAGGGCAACCCCTAAATTTCCTTTGACATCCGGGGCGCGCTCGTCTTATTATACGGGCCGTCAAACCCAATGGTCTCATCCGGCCCGTTCATGAGGAGAGAATGATGGTTGACCCGATTAACGATCAAAACCGCCGGAAATACCCCCGACTCAACCTTCCGATCCTCTATCGCGCGGCGCCCTATCTGTCGCGCCGTCACCCGGTGATGAACATCAGCCTCGCCGGCGTCTGCGTTTACAGCGATGAGGGGCTCGCGACCGGGAAACGGCTCGAGCTGGAATTCTTCATGCCCGACAACACATCGATGGTATGCACCACGCGGGTGGTATGGCAAAACCCCCTTCCCGAGGGGGCAGCCGCCGCCTACGAGATAGGACTCGAGTTTCTGGACATATCGCCCGAAGACATCCAGCGCCTGGCGAGGGTGCTTCACTTCGAATTGCCGGCGGACTGAAGGCGACAGGGTCCGCCCGCCGGGCGCCGCTGCCGGCGGGATCCTGCGGTGCTGCCGCCGCGCCTGCGCTCTCCGGCCGCAACGGGGATCCGGCCGGCCCATGGGCGGTCAGCTCAGTGTCAGGGCCCTTTCGACGCGCCTGCGCAGCGAGGCGGGGCCGAGCAGGGGAAAGACCCGATCCAGTTCCGGTCCGTGCAGACGCCCGGTCATCGCGGCCCGGATCGGCAGGTAGAGTTTTTTCCCCCCGATCCCGGTCCGTTCACCGATCCCTTTGACCAGGGCGGCAAAGGATTCCGGCCGTCCCGCCCGGTCCGCGGTTGCGCCGGCCGCCACGCCCCCCCCCGAAGCGCCCTCTTCCTCCAGAACCCGCAACAGCTCTGAAAGGACCTCTTTTGCAGCGCCCCCCTTCAAAAGCGTTGCCGCCTCTTCGTCCACCCGATAGGCCTCGTCGCAGAAGAGCGCCAGCTGGTCGCCGATGGCGGTCAGCGTCGGAAGGCCGTCCTGGACCGCGGTGACGATCTGCTCCAGCCTCTCCCGCCCGAACACGCTCTCGTCGTATCCGGCCGCGCGGATGAAGGGGATGAGCCGATCCGTCAGCTCGGCAGGCGCCAGGTGCCGGATATGGACGCCGTTCAGCCCCAGGAGCCTTTCCATATCGAAAACGGCCCCGCCTCTCCCGGTGCGTTCGAGGGAGAAGCCGTCGATGATCTCGCCCGTGGAGAGCACCTCGCGGCCGCTCCCCATGGGACTCCCCAGGAGGGCAAGGCTGTTGAGAAGAACCTCCGGCAGGATCCCCCGGCTGCGAAATTCGCGGACGGAAACGGCGCCGTGCCGCTTGCTCAGTTTGGCGCGGTCCTGACCCAGGATCAGCGAGTGATGGGCAAAGACAGGCGGGGTGAAGCCGAGCGCCCGGTAGAGGATCATCTGCGATGCCGTGTTGGAAAGGTGATCCTCGCCGCGGATCACATGGCTGATCTTCATGTGGTGATCGTCCACCACGACGGCGAAGTGATAGGAGGGAATCCCGCTGGAGCGAACAATGATGAAATCGCCGATGGCGCCTCCCTGAAACACCATGTTTCCCCGGATCAGGTCGACGAAGGGGATCTCCCCCTCATCGACGCGGAAGCGCCAGACAGGCAACCGCCCCGCATCGGCGAGCCTTCTCCTTTGCGCCTCGGTCAAGCGGCGGCATTTCCCCATGTACCGGGGCATCATCCGCCGGGCAATCAGATCCGCCCGCTCGGCGTCCAGCTCTTCTTCGGTACAGTAACAGGGATACACCCGGTCTTCATCGATCAGCCGCAGGAGGCAGTCCCGGTAGCGGTCCAGACGCTCGCTCTGGCGATAGGGGCCATAGGCGCCGCCCATCCGCGGCCCTTCGTCCCAGTCGAGGCCCAGCCATGTGAGGTCATCCAGAAGATCCGCTTCAAAGGCGTCGGTCGCCCTGATCCGGTCCGTGTCTTCGATGCGAAGCAGAAACACGCCCCCCCGCTGCCGGGCGAACATCCAGTTGAACAGGGCCGTGCGCGCATTGCCCACATGGAGGTGGCCCGACGGCGAGGGTGCAAAGCGTACCCGGATTCCTCCCGCGATCACGGGAGGCCCTCCCCTTCGAACAGAACGACGGCAAAGGCGGCCGCACCTTCGCCGGCGCCCACTAGCCCCATCCCCTCGTTTGTCTTGGCCTTCACACTGACCTGCGCGGCCGGCACCCCTGAAATACGCGCGATATTCGCCGCCATCGTCCCGAGATAAGGGGCCAGCTTCGGTCTCTCCAGCACAACCGTCGCGTCGATGTTGACGACGCGGCACCCCTTCTGCGCGGTGAGGGAAACAACCCGCTCGAGCAGGATCAGGCTGGAGATGTCCCGGTAGGCGGGATCCGTATCGGGAAACTGCCGGCCGATGTCTGCGGCGCAGACGGCGCCCAGCATCGCATCGCAGACGGCGTGGACGAGCACATCGGCATCGGAATGGCCCAGGAGTCCCCGATCGAAGGGGACCGGCACCCCGCCGAGGATGAGCTTCCTACCCGCCGCCAGGCGGTGGCTGTCGTAACCGAAACCGATACGCATCAGAGCCTCCCCGAAAGGATCAGATCGCCCCGGAGAAGGTCCTCCGGTGTCGTCAGCTTGATATTGTCCCAGTCGCCGGGAATCATCCGCACCGGGACCCCCATTCGCTCCACCAGGGAGGCGTCGTCGGTGCCGCGAAAGCCCTCCGCCGCGGCCCGCTCGTAAGCGGCAACGATGACCGGCCGGCTGAACGCCTGGGGGGTCTGTGCCAGCCACAACCCGGCCCGCGGCACCGTTCTGGCGACCCGTCCGGCGGCATCGGCCTCCTTCACGGTATCCGTGACCGGCACGCCGGCCGCCACGGCGCCGCACTCCCCTGCCCCCGCCACGGCCCGGCAGATCAGCTCGCCGGAGACAAAGGGACGTACGCCGTCGTGGACAAGGACGATCCCGTGTTCATCCCCGAGATGGGAAAGGGCATTTCTGACCGTATCCTGCCTTTCGGCTCCGCCGGCAAGAACCAGGCTGACCTTGGAGATTCCGTATTTCACCACCATATCCCGCCGGACCTCCGGAATGTCCTGCCGCGGAACGGCGAGGAAGATCTCGTCGATGACGGCCGACCGGTGGAACGCCCGAAGGGTGTGGACGAGAACGGGTATCCCGGCCAGCGGCAGGTACTGCTTCGGAACCCGTCCTTCCATTCTCCTGCCCGCCCCACCGGCGGGAATGATGGCGACCGTCTTCATCGGCAAGCACATCGAACAGGCGGGGCCTCCCGGCCCCAGCCTCTCACATCACCAAAAAAAAGCCCGGCGATTGCCTATCGCCGGGCCGGGCCTTGATTTACTGCTTCATGTTCACCGCATAGGGTTTTTTGTCCGTAATCACCGCTTTGAGCTCCGAAAAGATCATCCGCCCCGCGGTTGTCTGCAGGACGCTGGTCACCAGCGCCTCGACGTTCATCCCCTGGTGCTTCTGGGCGTTGTCCACAACGATCATCGTCCCGTCGTCCAGATAGGCCACCCCCTGGCCCGGCTCCTTGCCTTCCTTGAGGATCTTGACCGTCATCATTTCGCCCGGCAGAACCACAGGCTTGAGTGCGTTGGCCAGTTCGTTGACGTTGAGGATCTTGATCCCCTGCAGCTCCGCCACCTTGTTCAGATTGAAATCGTTGGTGATGATCTTGCCGTTGGTTTTCTTGGCCAGAGCGATGAGCTTGGCATCGACTCCCTTGATTTTCGGGAAATCATGGTCGACCACATCGATATAGATGCCGGTGCTGCGCTGCATCCGGTTCAGGATGTCCAGCCCCCTGCGTCCCCGGGCCCGCTTGACGGAATCGGAAGAATCGGCGATGAACTGCAGTTCGTCGAGCACGAAGCGCGGAACGATCAGATTCCCCTCCATGAAGCCGGTGTCGCAGATGTCCGCCACCCTGCCGTCGATGATGACGCTCGTGTCGAGGATGCGGTAATCGCTGATCTCCTTGGCGGGACCCCAGCCGAAGAGGCTCAGCTCCTCCACTTTCTTCGACCCGAGGACCAGCCCCAGATAGCCCATGATCACCGTGAGCAGAGCATAGATCCAGGGGACGACCAGCCTGTTTTCCATGACGTTGCTGACGAAGCTCAGCCCGTAAGCCAGAAGGAAGGCGATCAGAAGGCCGACGAGCATCCCCACGACACCCCCGAGAATCACGCGCAGGGACACCTTTCGGATCGCTTGCTCCACCTGAATGATGACCAGGGCAATCGACAGACCGAGCCCCCCGCCGGCGACCCACTTCCACCAAGGATCATACATATGATAGGCGATGGAATATCCGCTTATGGAACAGACCGCGATCAAAAAAAGTTTGACTGTCAGATCGGTTCGCCTCCTTTCGTTTCCCCGGTAAGGAACCACGGCGGGTCAGTTGAACAGCTCAGTAAAAAATCCTCAGGCAGGGTGTGTGACGCCCGAGGAGTGGGGCGTGTCGCTTCGTGCCGTCGCAACGGCAGATGAAACCTTGGCAAGCGTCCGGATTTATTTCAGCCGTCGAGATTCACTGGACGGTGAAGATCATCCGCAGGTCTTCCTCAACCTTCGTTTCCTCGGCGTTGCTCGCCACGGAAATCTCCTTGATGAGCAGGTTTTTGGCCGTATCCATCATCTTTCGCTCGCCGAAGGAAAGGTTCTTGTCGCTTTTGAGTATGAACAGGTCACGCAGCACCCGGGCAATTTCGAATACCGATCCCGTTTTGATCTTCTCCAGGTATTCACGGTATCGTTTGTTCCAGGTCTGCTTGTCGATCGTCACATCCTTGTTTCTGAGTATCGCATAGACTTTCGGGATTTCGGTCTCCATGATCACTTCACGAAGGCCGACCGATTTGGCGCTCTCCATGGGGATCATGATCTTCATCCCGTTGCCCATGATCTTCAAAATATAGAAAAGTTGTTTGCTCCCTCCGACATCCCGGTTTTCGATGGCCTCTATGATCCCCACACCCTGTGCCGGATAGACTGCCAGATCTCCCACCTTGAACATATTCCCACCATTTAGAAAAAGTATTCCATGAAAGCCGTAGGCTATCATACTTTCGCGTTTCCGTCAACACGATTCAAGCTACGGGAGAAAGAACAGCGGATTTCTGGCCTTGTTCTTATGGCGGATCTCGAAATACAGATAGGGTTCATCATTGGCACCCGCCTTGCCGAGGAAGGCAATCCGGTCGCCCCTGTTGACGCGGGTGTCACCCCGGACGGTCCTCGTTCCCAGATGGGTGTAGACGGTGGCATAGTTGTCCTCGTGCCGGATGATGATCGTCTCCCCGTAATCCTTCAAAGGGGCGGAAAAGATGACAATCCCTGCCGCCGCCGCCTGCACGGCTGCCTCCTCGGCGGCTGCGATGCGCACGCCGTTGAAGTTCATCTTGTTGGGCTGGATCCCGAACCTGGAGATCACTTTCCCCTTGACGGGCCAGATGAAGCGCTCCTTGTCGAACTGGATCTCATCGGCTTTTTCGCCCTCCGCCTTCCACTGCTCTCTCCTTTCGGGCGGCTGGGCGCCGTCAGCCGTCCCGGGCGCCGCCGGTGTGACCGTGTCGCGCTCCTTCTTCGAGGAAGGGAGGGTTCGATCCTTGGTCTTCACGTCGGCCGCCGCTCTCTCCCGGCGCTTTTCCGGACCCGTCGCGGCCTCTCTTTTCGGGGGTTCCTTGCGGGGCGCC
>JBFMBA010000346.1:0-10033 GCA_040755475.1 Thermodesulfobacteriota bacterium | reverse complement strand
TGTTCTGCTCCTTGTCACTCTGTCGGTCCTCACCTACAGCGCGGCACGACTGACCGAAACCGGCCTGCTCAGAAAGACCGTGCTGGAGATCGCCGCCCCCGTGGAAGATGCGATCAATCTCACCCTCAAGAGCCTCCAGGGTGCATGGAACCGTTACCTTTTCCTGGTCGGCAAAGAGGAGGAATGCAGACGGCTCCGGCGGGAAACCGCCGTCCTGAACGAGCTGCTCAACAGTTACCGGGAGGGGTACCTCGAGGGGATGCGCCTCCGGAAGCTCGTCGATATCAAGGAAAGACTCAACCAGCGGTCCGTGGTCGCCCGTGTGATCGACAGCAATCGCACCTCCCTGTTCAAGACCCTGCTGATCAACAAGGGAACATCCGAAGGTTTGCGGGTCGGGCTTCCGGTTCTTGCCGACCAGGGGGTTGTAGGGCGGATCATCGAAACCTCCTGGCACGCCTCACGCGTGCTGCTGCTGATCGATGAAAACAGCAACATCGACGCCCTGATCCAGCGTAGCCGCGCCCAGGGGATCCTCCAGGGCGCGGGATCGGCAGGGTGCAGTCTGAAATACATCCCGCGCGAGGAAAATGTGCAGACGGGCGATGTGGTGCTCTCCTCGGGTCTGGCCGGGGTGTACCCCAAGGGGCTGCTTCTGGGCGTCGTCACCGGAATCTCCGGGCAGGAAGGGGGGCTCTTCCAGAAGATCGAAGTAGCTTCCGCCGTTGACTTCAGCAGGCTGGAGGAGGTTCTGATCCCGATCCCCGATACGGGGTCCAGCCCATGATCGCGCACCTCCTGCTTCCCCTGTTTCTTCTGTTGCTGGTGATGGTTCAGACCACCCTGCTGGACTACTTGACGATGGGGTGGGTCGGACTGGAACTCTCCCTGGTCGTGGTCGTCTATTGCGGGTTTCGTCTCGGACCGCTCCGGGGGGCCGTCATTTCCCTGACGCTCGGTTTCTTCATGGACTGTCTGATCAGCGGGATATTCGGTCTGTATATGTTTCTCTACCTCCTGCTGTTCTACTTCTCCCTCTATGCCGCGGGTATGATCTACTCGGAAAAGGCTTTGAACCTCGTCTTGTTCACCGGGTTATGCACGCTGCTCGAAGGTCTGGCGACGGTCCTTCTTTACCGCCTCCTGCTGGGCCGAGACATCCTCCATGCGATACCCGAAATCTTCTTACCGAAGGCGATCATACTGGGGATTCTGAGTCCTTTTCTGTTCCGGCTGTTTCACCGTTTCGAGGTTTTGCTGCATGCAAAAGAGTCAGAGCCGGCTCAACGGGTATGAGCCGGGGCACTTCAGGAAAAAATTTAACGTGTTGCTGATCCTCATCTTTGTTGCACTGACGGTCATCGTGATGCGGATGTGGTATCTGCAGGTGTTTATGGGGGACGAACTGCTGCAGCGCTCCGAGAACAACAGCGTCCGCCTGCGCAAGATCAAAGCGATGCGCGGTCTGATTCTGGATACCCGAAGACAGGTCCTGGTGGCCAATCAGCCTTCCTTCGATCTGGTGTATATCCCCAACCGGACGCGGGACATGACCAGGACGATCGAGCGGATCAAGACCCTCTTCGAGCCACGCTCCCTGACGCTTCCCTCGCTGGGTGCGCTGACGGGCAGGGTGAAACCCCTTGTCCCGGTTGTTCTCGAGCGGAACATCAGCATGGAAAAAGTGGCCGTGGTGGAAACCCATGCCCTTGAACTTCCCGGCGTGGTCGTCGAGGTGACGCCGGTCCGCCAGTATCTCTATGGGGAAACCGCCGCACAGGTCATCGGATTCACGGGGGAGGTCAGCCGGGAGGAACTGGATCAGGACCTGGAGGAGAGGCTGACGCCCGGCGATGCCATCGGGAAGTTCGGTATCGAAAAATTCCTGGACAGCCATCTCAGAGGCAATAACGGCGCCGAGCAGATCGAGGTCAATGCGGCCGGCAAGGCGGTCCGTTCCCTGGGTAAAATTCCTTCGGTGACCGGCGGTAACGTCGTGTTGACCATTGATGCGGCGCTCCAGGAGGTGGCCTGGAAGGCGCTCGACAACCGGCCGGGTGCGCTGGTGGCCATGGATCCCCGCAACGGGGCGGTCCTTGCCCTGGTCAGCTCCCCTTCCTTCAACCCCAACCTCTTCAACAGCGGCATCTCGCACGGCGACTGGGAACGGCTTGCCAACGACCGCAGGCATCCGATGGAAAACAGGTCGATCTCCGGCCAATACCCGCCGGCCTCCACCTACAAACCTGTCGTCGCCGCGGCCGCGCTCGAGGAGGGATTGATCAGCCCGGAGACGAGCTTTTACTGCAACGGCGCATTCCAGATGGGCGACCGTGCCTTTCGCTGCTGGCAGGAGAAGGGACACGGACATGTCAACCTGCACCGCGCCATCGTCGAGTCCTGCGACGTCTATTTCTATCAGGTGGGCAAGATGCTCGGTGTGGATAAAATAGGCGCTTACGCCCGCGCCTTTGGCCTCGGCTCACCGCTGGGGATCGACCTCACGAGGGAAAAGAGCGGCCTGGTTCCCACGAAGCAGTGGAAACTCAGCCGTCTGAAGGCACCCTGGCATGTGGGCGAAACCATTTCCCTGTCCATCGGTCAGGGGTACAACCTCATCACGCCGCTCCAGCTTGCCAATCTCTATGCGACACTGGCCAACGGCGGTACCCTCTACCGCCCCCGGCTGGCAAAACAGCTTGAATCTATGGACGGACTTGTCGTAAAGGTGTTCGAATCGGAGAAGCTCGGAACCCTGCCGGTCAGCCCCCGGAACATCCGAATTATCAACCAGGCGCTCTGGGGCGTGGTCAACGATAAGGGGGGAACCGGGTATGTCCTGAAAAGAAAAGAGGCCGACGTTGCAGGAAAAACAGGCACCGCCCAGGTGATCGGCATGCCCCAGGATGAAAAGGCGAGAAGAACCAGGCGTGTATCGGCCGATTTCAGGGATCATGCGCTGTTTGCCTGCTTTGCGCCACACAGCCATCCGGAGATTGCCGTGGCGGTCATTCTGGAGCATGCAGGACATGGAGGCGCGGCAGCCGCTCCGGTAGCCAGGAAGTTCATTGATGCCTACTTCGGGAGGGTTAAGACGCCCCAGCCGCTCCCGCAGGAAAACGAAAAGACGACGAGGGAGAATGCAACGCCGTGATCAAGCCGGATCGCCGCCTCATCATTAATTTCGACTGGACCCTGCTGGTCCTGGTGCTGCTGATCAGCGGCATCGGTCTGCTCAATATATACAGCGCCGGTTACAGCATGACGGATTTTCAGCGGGTGCCTCCCTATATCCGGCAGATGCAGTGGATCCTGATCGGTGTGGCCGGCATGACCGCCGCCTTTTTCATCGATTATCGCTTCCTGCTGCGCCATGCCTATCTGTTCTATGCGATCTCCGTGATACTTCTGGTTGTCGTCTTCGCGGCCGGTTATGCAACGCGGGGGTCGCAGCGCTGGATTGCCATCGGCGGCTTTACCTTCCAGCCTTCGGAACTGGTCAAGCTCACGTTGATCATGGCGCTCGCCCGATACTTCGACCGGCACCAGCTGGGCGCCGACCACCGGCTGAGAAATCTGCCCGTTCCTCTGATCATCGTCATGATCCCCTTTCTGTTCATCCTGAAGCAGCCGGACCTAGGCACCGGGCTGATACTGCTCATCCTGTTCATTTCCTTAGTCCTTTTTGTGGGCCTCGACTGGCGGTCGCTTCTGATTGCCGTCTTGGGCAGCCTGATCATGTCGCCGATCTTCTGGTATTTGCTCAAGCCCTACCAGAAAGAGAGGGTCCTCACTTTTTTCAACCCCGAACGGGATCCTCTGGGTTCGGGCTATCACATCATCCAGTCGATGATTGCCGTGGGCTCGGGCGGGATCTTCGGCAAGGGCTTCCTCACGGGTTCCCAGACCCAGCTCAAGTTTCTGCCGGAACAGCAGACCGATTTCGTCTTCTCGGTTTTTGCCGAAGAGTGGGGCTTCCTGGGCGGGGTGATCCTGATGGGCATGTTCCTGTGGCTGATCCTGTGGGGACTCCGGATCACCCTGCAGGCCAAGGACTACCTGGGCGCCCTGGTCGCCTTCGGCATCACGATTCTGGTCTTCTGGGAGCTGTTCATCAACGTGGGCATGGTCCTGGGAATCCTTCCCGTAGTGGGCATTCCCATGCCTTTTCTGAGTTACGGCGGGTCTTCGATGGTGGTCCTGATGACGGCCGTCGGCCTGCTTATGAATATCAGTGTCAGAAGGTTCATTCTCCAGTCATAGATCAACCAGCCGTCAAAGGAGACTTTAAGATGCTTGGACGAAAAACTAGCAAGGAAGAGGAAGAGGTCAGGGCCTTTTTGGGCAAGGGCGCCGAGTTCAACGGCAAGCTGATGTTCAGCGGCTCGGTCCGGATTGACGGAGACTTCAAGGGCGACATCTTCGGCAACGGAACCCTGGTGATCGGCGAGGGTGCCGAGGTGGAAGCCGACATCCATGCGGACAACGTCCTGATCAGCGGCTCGGTGCGGGGGCAGATCGAAGTGAAGCAAAGCGTCAAAATCTATTCGTCGGGGCGGCTGTTCGGTGATGTGAACACGCCCTGCTTTTCCATCGAGGAAGGGGCCTTCTTTGAAGGGGCCTGCCACATGACCCGGAGCGAAGCGGAGATTCACGCCCTTCCCCTTGAGCGGCCCGCCATTGGGGAAAAACGATGACGCCTCGAGGACTGTGAAAGCCGGGGCTCCACCCTGTACCGGCCTTTCCCGGGGCTGCGTCCGATCGATCGGCTCCGTGAAAAAACAGGCGCCCCCGCTTTGCGGCTCTGGTACGCCGCGGCAAGGCAGGGCTCCCGGGAAGCGACCGCCAGACCTTTCCGGGAGCCGGCCGGCAGTGGGTGGCCAGCGATCCCGAAGGGTCTGTCGAGGATATAACCGTCTGTCATGTTTATGCTTCCAACGAACAACAACCCGGGGGGCAAGCGGTTCAGGTGCACTTTTTTTCTTGACAGACGGGGCAGAATAGGTCAGATACTGTCCGCTGTTTTGTTTCTCGTATTGAGTTCCAAAACGGCTTTATTTTTTATCATGGACTGTGTGAGGTGACGGGAAGTGGTCAGTCTTGATTACTCTTTGGGAATCCAGATCGTCAATTTCGCCCTTTTGATATTTATTCTGAATCGACTGCTGTATAAACCGCTGCTCGGGATGATCGACAAGCGCAAGCAGAAGCTCGACGATTCCGAATCCGAGATCAGACGCCTTCAGGAGACCATCGACCGGCAGATGGCGGCTTACCAGGAGAAGCTGATCCAGGCCAAGGCCGCCGCCATCGAGGAGAAAAACGAGATCATCCGAACGGGGTCCGAGGAGGCCCGGGCGATCACCGATGCCGTGCGCGCCGAGATCCCCGGCATGATGGAGCAGTTCCAGACCCGGATGGAAAAAGAGATCGATGCGGCCAAAAAGGTGCTGGCCGGTCAGTCCCAGCGGCTGTCGGTGGAGATCGCCGAAAAGATTCTGGGAAGGAGTCTTCAATGAGCGGGCGCAGACTCTGTCCTTCGCATCACGACAGTCCGCAGCCAGGCGAGCGGAAAACCGGTTTGCGGATATCGGTCTGCCTGGTCTTTTCCCTTTTTCTGTGGCTCTTGTGGCTGACCGCCGCCTGGGCGTCAGGCGGTGCGGAAGGAGAGGGGCAGGGGGCAAACTGGCCCAATTTCTTCTGGCGTTCCGTGAACTTTCTTGTCCTGGGCGGCCTTCTCTACTGGCTGCTGGCAAAAAAAGTGAAGGCCTTTTTCACCGGACGGAGGGAGGGGATCAGGACCGCCTTGGCCGAAGCCGAGACCGCGCGGGAAGCGGCGGAGGGGAAGTTCCGGGAGTATTCCGCCAAGCTCGACAAGGCGTCGGAGGAGATCGAGCAGATCGGCGAAATGATCCGGTCCCAGGGGCTGTCGGAAAAGGAGCGGATTGTTGCGGAGGCCCGCAAGGCAGCGGAAAAGATGAAGGAAGACACCCGGATACGAATTGATCAGGAGTTCAGCCAGGCATCGCAGCAGCTCCGCAGCGAGGCGGCGCGCCTATCCGTGGAGATGGCCGAGACGCTCCTGAAGAAGCATGTCCTGTCAGCGGATCACGAAGCCATGGTGAAGGATTATATCGAAAAGGTGAGGTAGGCAGAATTGATCAGCAGCAATATCGCCAGACGGTATGCGCGGGCCTTTTTCAATGTGACGGGCGAAGGGCGGCGTTACGAGGATTACGTGCAGGAGCTGGGTCGTTTTTCCGCTCTGCTGAAGGAAAACAGGAGCCTGAGCGAGTTTCTGGCAAACCCCGTCTTCGCTCAGCACGACAAGAAGGCGGTCGTGGACGCGCTTCTGGCGAAGCTCCGTCTCTCGGCGCTCACCACAAACTTTCTGAAACTCCTGGTCGACAAGCGCCGCATCGGCATCCTTTCCGATATCGAGGCCTGCTATAGCGGCATGGTGGCCGACGCCCTCAAAAAAGTCGGGGTCACCGTGCGGACCGCCTTCCCGCTTTCCGGCGAGCTGTTCCTTCGGCTGCAGAAAAAGCTCGAAGGGGTGACCGGAAGGCAGGTCGAGATGACCGTCCAGGAAGACCCGGGGCTCCTCGGGGGGATTGTGGTCCGCGTCGGGGATATGCTGTACGACGGCAGCATCAGCACCCAGCTTGCCGGCATCAGGAATCTCTTGGGGGAGGAAAGATAGAAGATGGAAACGATCAGGGCGGAGGAAATCAGCGAGATCATATCCAGACAGATCAGGGAGTATGAGAAGAAACTGGATATCAGCGAAACGGGAACGGTCCTCTCCGTCGGCGACGGCATCGCCAGGATCTACGGCGTGGAAAACGCCATGGCCATGGAACTGCTGGAATTTCCCGGCGGCATACTGGGCATGGTGCTGAACCTTGAGACGGACAACGTGGGGGTGGCGGTGCTCGGTAACGTCGCCCACATCAAGGAGGGCGATACCGTCAAGCGAACCGGAAAAATCGCCCAGATTCCTGTCGGGGAGGCGCTGCTGGGCCGCGTCATCGACGCCACGGGCGCCCCTCTCGACGGCATGGGTCCCATCGAAACCACCGAATTCCGCCGGATCGAAATGGTCGCTCCGGGCGTCGTCGCCCGCCAGCCGGTCAACGAGCCGCTCTACACGGGCCTCAAGGCGATCGACGCGATGACCCCCATCGGCCGGGGGCAGCGCGAGCTGATCATCGGCGACCGGCAGATCGGGAAGACCTCCGTGGGCATCGATGCGATTATCCGTCAGAAGGGGACGGGCGTGAAGTGCATCTATGTGGCCATCGGCCAGAAGAAATCCACCGTCGCCCATGTGGTGGAAAACCTGAAGAAGCATGACGCCATGTCCTACACCTGCGTCGTGTCCGCCTGCGCGAGCGACCCCGCGACACTCCAGTACATCGCCGCCTATTCGGGCTGCAGTATCGGCGAATACTTCCGGGACCGGGGGCAGGACGCCCTGATCGTCTACGACGACCTCTCCAAACAGGCCGTCGCCTACCGCCAGATCTCCCTGCTGCTCCGCCGTCCGCCGGGACGCGAGGCCTATCCCGGGGACATCTTCTACAACCACTCCCGGCTGCTGGAGCGGGCCTGCCGGGTCAGCAAGGAACTCGGGGGCGGATCGCTGACGGCGCTTCCCATCATCGAAACCCAGGCCGGCGACGTTTCCGCCTACATCCCGACCAACGTCATCTCGATCACCGACGGCCAGGTCTATCTCGAGCCCTCCCTCTTCTTCTCCGGCATACGCCCGGCGATCAACGTGGGACTCTCGGTCTCCCGGGTCGGCGGGGCGGCCCAGGTCAAGGCGATGAAGCAGGTCGCGGGCACCCTGAAACTCGATCTGGCCCAATACCGGGAACTGGCCGCCTTCGCCCAGTTCGGGTCCGACCTGGACAAGGCGACCCAGGCTCAGCTCGAACGCGGCGTCCGGCTGGCCGAGATCCTCAAGCAGCCCCAGTTCGCCCCCATGTCGCTTGCCCAGGAGGTGGTCGTCCTCTTCGCCGGCACCCGGGGCTTCCTCGACAAGCACCCCGTGGACAAGCTCAGGAGTTACGAGACGCAACTCCTGGCCTTCATGGAGAGCAAATATCCGGAGATCATGAGGGAGATCGATGAGGAGAAGGTCATCAGCCCCGAGCTGGACAAACAGCTGCGCAAGACGCTGACCGAATTCGACTCGGTCTTCGTGGCCGAGTGAGGAATGGGGGGCAGGTGTGAATGGCCGCACTGAAGGACATTAAACGGAAGATCACCGCCGTTCAGAAAACGAGGCAGATCACCAGGGCAATGAACATGGTGGCCGCCTCGAAATTCAAGTCAGCCCAGACACGGATGGATAACTTCCGGCATTACGCCGTGAAGTTCATGGAAGTGCTGGGCCACATCGCGCGCCAGGCGGACGCGGAATCCCATCCCCTGCTGGCCCTGCGGGAGCCCAGGCGGCTCCGCATCGTTTGTATGACCTCCGACCGGGGGCTCTGCGGCGGGTTCAACAACAATCTGATCAGGACCGCGGAACGGTTCATGAAAAAGCAGCGGGATGAGGGAAGGCAGGTGTCGCTGACCCCGATAGGACGCAAGGCCAGGGATTTCTTCAGGAAAAAGGAGACTCTTGTGGACGCCCGGGCCGATGTCTTCGCCCGGTTCGACATGAACCTCGCCGTGCAGATCGCCGAGGACCTCATCGGGCCGTTCGTCAACGAGGCCTATGACGAGCTCTACCTGATCTACAACGAGTTTGTCAGTGTGGCCGTGCACCGGCCGACGGTGGTGCGGCTCTTTCCCCTGACCGCCATCGCAGGCAGTCGGGAGAGCGATCCGGGGACAGGCCCCGACACGATCTACGAACCCTCCGCCGGTGCCCTGCTTGAGAAGCTGCTTCCCATGTACGTGCACATCCTGATCTACAGGGCGCTTGTGGAAACCTCCGCGGGGGAAAACGGCGCCCGGATGGCCGCGATGGACAACGCCACCCGGAACTGCGAGGAGATGATTCATAGCCTGACGCTCAAATACAACAAGGTCAGGCAATCGGCGATCACCGCCGAATTGATGGATATCGTGGGCGGCACCGAGGCGCTGGCGAAAGGATAGAAAAGAACCAACGAAGTCGTCATACAAGGAGACGGTATGAACATCGGAAAGATCGTGCAAGTCATCGGGCCGGTCGTCGATCTGGCGTTCGAGGAGGGACAGCTCCCGAACATCATGAACGCCATCGCGATCACCAATCCCACCATCGACGACAGGCCGGAGAACCTGATCGTCGAGGTCGCCCAGCATCTGGGAGACAACGTCGTCCGCTGCATCGCCATGGACATCACCGACGGCCTGGTCCGGGGGATGAAGGCCCGGGACACGGGCGGACCGATCAGCGTGCCCGTGGGACCGGAATGTCTGGGCCGGATCCTCAACGTGATCGGACGGCCGGTCGACGGGCTGGGCCCGCTGGAGGCGAAGCAAACCATGCCCATCCACCGGGAGGCGCCCACCTTTCTCGAGCAGGACACGTCGGTTCACGTTCTCGAAACGGGGGTCAAGGTTATCGACCTGCTCGTTCCTTTTCCCAGGGGCGGCAAAATGGGGATGTTCGGCGGCGCCGGCGTCGGCAAGACCGTCGTCATGATGGAGATGATCCATAACATCGCCATGCACCACGGGGGCATTTCGGTGTTCGCAGGTGTGGGCGAGCGGACCCGTGAAGGCAACGACCTCTATCTCGAGATGAAGGAATCGGGGGTCATCAAGCAGGCCGCCCTGATCTACGGACAGATGACCGAACCGCCGGGCGCCCGGGCCCGGGTCGCCCTGACGGCATTGGCCGCGGCGGAATACTTCCGGGACATGGAGGGGCAGGACGTCCTTCTGTTCATCGACAACATCTTCCGATTCACCCAGGCCGGCTCCGAGGTGTCGGCCCTTTTGGGCCGCATGCCTTCGGCCGTCGGGTATCAGCCCACCCTGGCGACCGACCTGGGGGAACTTCAGGAGCGGATCACCTCCACCAACA
>JBFMBA010000345.1:0-2632 GCA_040755475.1 Thermodesulfobacteriota bacterium | reverse complement strand
CCTTCACCACCCGCGTGCGCGCGAAGGAGAAAAAATGCGTGGTCAACCCGACGACTTCCAGTAGTGTTTTCTTTTCCAAGGTGATCATTCTATGTTCCGATAAAAAGGATCAAGATAACGGCGGAGCCAGTCTCCGATCACGTTGAACGAAGTGACCAGCAGCGCGATGGCCACGCCGGGGAAGATGACCAGCCACCAGTAACCGGCGAGCAGCCCGCCCCGCCCCTCGGAGAGCATCAGCCCCCAGGCCGGCGTGGGCGGTGCAACCCCCACCCCGAGGAAGGTCAGAGACGCCTCCACGACGATCACGATCCCTATCTGCAGGGAAGAGAGGGTGATCACGCTGTCAAAGACATTCGGCAGGATGTGCTTCCGGATGATCCAGATTTTCCCGCATCCGGCAATCCTGGCCAGCTGCACGAAATCCCGGCTCTTCATGCTGAGGGTCTGCCCCCGAACCACGCGGGCGTACCTCGACCAGAAGGTGCCGCCCAGGATGATGACGATGTTCCACACCCCGGGACCCAGGATGACGGCCATCAGAACCCCGAACATGACCGTGGGTATGCTCAGCCAGGCGTCGGTGAAGCGCATGATGACCTGATCCACCCACCCTCCGAAGAACCCGGCGATGACGCCCAGAAAGGTCCCGATGCAGCCGGCGATGATCACGGCGGCAAAGGCCACCAGCAGAGAAATCCGCGATCCGTAAATGAGCCGGCTCAGGACGTCGCGCCCCATCGTATCGGTGCCCAGCGGATGCGTCCATTGACCGGCATCGTTCCAGGCGGGGGGAAGCAGCCTCATGCGGGGATCGCCGATCTCCGGATCGTGCAGGGCCAGAAAGTCGGCGCAGAGCGCCGTCACGATCAGCAGAAGGATGATGACCACCGCCACCTTGGGGATCCTTCGCCAGATTTCCTTCAGCCATTTCATCATGTCAGAACCCATTGTCTGTCTTTCCCTCGCGGTTTTTCAATCGTACCGGATGCGCGGATCAATGTACGCATAGAGGATGTCCACGGCCAGGTTCACGAAGACCATCATGGTGGAGATAAACAGAATGACCGCCTGCACCACGTTGAAGTCGCGGTAGACGGCGCCGTGGTACATGAGCAGCCCCAGCCCCGGCCAGGCAAAAACCATCTCGACGGCCACGGCGCCCGAAACCATGAGCACGATATTCATCCCCGCCAGGGTCACGACAGGGATGATCGCGTTTTTCAGGGCATGCTTGCCCACCACCGACAGTTCGGACAATCCCTTCACCCTGCAGAGCTTGATGTACTCGGTATTCAAGACCTGCAGCAAGGACGACTCGGTCATGCGCGTATATCCGGCGCTGAAGTACCAGCCCAGAGAAAAGGCCGGCATCAGAAGGTGCCAGAAGGTGCCGTACCCCCCCGTGGGCAGAATCTCCAGTGTCACGGAAAAAATGAGAATGAACAGCATGGCGATCCAGAAGTTGGGCATCGACAGGCCCAGAAACGAGAACCACCGCAGGAGATTGCTCGTGAAGCTGCCGCGCTTCCTGGCCGCCAGAAGGCCGGCCAGTATGCCGAAGCTCAGGGAGATGAACTTGGCCGTCCCCACAAGCAGCAACGAAGCGGGCAGCCGCTGCCAAATGAGCTCCGAAACGGGCAGCCCGTAATAGAGCGACTCACCGAAGTCGCCCTGAAGCGCCTTCTTGATAAAAATCACATACTGCACCGGCAGCGGCTCGTTCATGCCGAAGCGGTCCCGGATCGCGTTGAGCTCCGCCTCGTCGGCCCCCGGAGAGGCGATCATGTAAGCGGGGTCGGGCCCGATCCGTGTGGCCAGAAAGATCATCACGGATACGATCCAGACCACGACGATCCCAAAAAGCAGACGCCTGACGATGTATCTTTTCATGAATCGATGAGCTCCATGTCTTCAAAGGGGGCCGTGAACCATACGAGCGGCTGAATCCGGTACGGATTGCCCTTCACTCTCGGACCAAAGGCGGCGGGCGAGTTGGTTGAGGTCAGCGGTATAAACATCGTTTTCTCCTGGATCATCTTCTGCACATCGGCGATCAGATCCTTCCTCCCCTTGACGGAGCCTTCCTTCTGGTATTTGTCCCATACCGCCTGAATGTCCGGATAGTTGCCGTAAGAGGTCGAACCGAACAGATAAGAGAGCCGCCCCCCGATTGTGGGGGCCACCGACAAGTCAATGAAAGAGCTCCCTTTCATTTTCCCTCCGTCCCGCGTGGCGATCCAGGCCGGTCGGTCCAGGAGCGTGATATCCACATTGATGCCGACCGCCTTCCAGTAATTGGCCACCTGCTCGCCATAGGGCCAGTAGCCGCCCTCGAAGGGATAGAATTTCCCCCCGTGGAAGCCCTTGGGGTGGCCCGCTTCGGCCAGCAGCTTTTTCGCCCGCGCCGGATCATAGGGATCCGCCGGGAAGTGCAACGCCGAGGGATCTCCTTCCAGGGCAAGGCCGCCGATCGGGTCGCATCCGGGCATATGAATATCGGCCAGCGTCTTGCGGTCTATGGCCAGGCTCGCCGCCTTGCGCACCCGCGGGTCGGACCAGGGAGACTTGGGATCCCACTGGGCGGAGAGGTAGATGAACCACCGGGACGGGCTGAGGGGGGAGAGACGCC
>JBFMBA010000344.1:0-5698 GCA_040755475.1 Thermodesulfobacteriota bacterium | reverse complement strand
TCGGTTGCCGTCTCCGTGATGCCGAATGCGTCGACAATCACCGACAGGTCGGTCAACAGGACAAAACGACCGCACATGGGTCCTCCCGATCCCCGCTCACGGGGTGCTGTCTTCCGGCGGTGAAGCGATCCGCCGGCGCAAAACCCTTCCCATGGCTTCCATCTCGGGGCTTTTCAGCAGGAAGGCAGCCGCAAAGAATGCCGCAGCGCCCGTGGAGACGCACAGGACAAGGTACACGAGCCGCTCATCGAAGGGTCCCGAGGGGTTCCAGGGATGAATCCACTCGATCGCGAGGATCACCCCCCCCATGACCAGCGAGGCCAGCACGGTCCTGCCGACGGAGCGATAATATTCCCCATCCAGTATGTTTCCCATGCGCCGCTTCAGAATCACCCAGAGCATCCCCACATTGACGGCCGAGGCGATGGAGGTGGCCAAAGCGATCCCGGCGTGCTTCAGAGGGAACATCAGGGCGACACTGAAGACCGTGTTGACGACCAGGGCCAGGATCGCGGCCTTCATGGGGGTGCGGCTGTCCTGGAGCGCATAGAAGACGGCGACGATGATCCGGACCGTCGAGAAGGCCCATAAGCCGACGGTGTAGAACAGAAGGGCCTGCGCCGTGTGGGCCGTCGCCTCGATGTCGAAGGCCCCCCGCTGGAAAAGGACGGAGATGATCGGGGTTCTCAGTGCGATCATGGCCACGGTCGCGGGGATGGTGACAAAGAGAATCATTCTGAGCGAAAAGGCGGTCGTGCGTTTGAGCTCCTCGGTCTTTCCCAGGGCGACCTGCTCCGAAAAACTGGGAAGCGACGCCGTTCCCACGGCGATGGCAAACACGCCGAGGGGCAGCTCGACGAGCCGGTCGGCGTAGTACAGATAGGAGACGCTTCCGGGGGGAAGCAGAGACGCCAGGATCGTTCCGATGAAGACATTGATCTGGTAAATCGCCGCCCCGAAAGCGGCGGGGGCCATGAGATAGCCGATCCGCTTGAGTCCGGGATGGCGAAACCGGAAACTGGGCCTGAGCCGGACTCCCATTTTGACCAGGAAGGGCCACTGCATGGCGAGCTGGAGGATGCCGCCCGCCATGACGCCCACGGCCAGCGCGACGACCGGCTCCCGGAAGAGGTCCCGAAGCGTCAGGGCGGCGAGAATCATCGAGAGGTTCAGGATGACCGGCGAGAGGGCGGGCGCCGCAAAATGCCGGAGCGAATTGAGGATTCCCATGCACAGCGCGACCAGGGAGATAAGCAGGATGTAGGGAAACATGATCCGCGTCAGAAAGACGGCCAGCTCGTACTGGTCAGACGCCCGGGTGAAACCGGGCGCCATGGCCTTGACGATCAGCGGCGAGAAGGCGACCCCCAGGAGCGAGACGGCCACCAGGATGATCGACAGGGCTGTGAAGGTGATGTTCGCCAGCTCCTGGGCTTCCTCGCGGGTTTTGTTCCGCAGGTATTCGGTAAAGACGGGCACGAAGGAGACGGTCAGCGAGCCTTCGGCGAGGAGCCGCCGGAGAAGGTTGGGGATCCTGAATGCGACGAAGAAGGCATCGGTCGTCAGACCCGCGCCGAAGAACGCGGCTACGACCATGTCCCGGATGAAGCCGAAGACCCGGGAAATCAGGGTGGCGATCCCCACCGTCCCGGCCGCACGGACCACCCGCCTGTTTTCGGAACGCTGATCATGGGCCATCGTATCTATTTCCCTGCAAAGTCTGCGTCACCGGGGTGTATGAGCCATCAATGATCACGGAAGCGCATGTTGAAGACTGTTCGGGACGCCCTGCCCCTCAGAATAGAGCCCGCCGCGACCCTGTCTGCGGGCGCGCAGCGCGGGATTGGTCCTTGCGGCGGAGCGGATGCTCCCAGGGCCGGAAAGTGTCCGGGGCGCGGCGGGATCATGTGTTTCACGCCGGCTGCCCGTCTCCTGGAGCCCCGATGAGGGATGCGACCTGCGCCGCCGTCAGCCCCTCGACGGCAACGGTTTTGTTCCGGGCGGCGTGGCCTGCGATGATGGTTACCTGCGCCCTTTTCACGCCGAGCATGCGGGCCAGCAGGCCCACGCAGGCGTCGTTGGCCCTGCCCTCCACGGGGGCCTCGGTGATCCGAAGTTTCAGGGCCTCTCCCTCAAAGCCCGCCACCTCGCTGCGGGATGCCCTCGGTACGACCCGGATGCGGAAAAGGGCGCCGCGGGCCGTGTCGCGGACGGAGGCCGGCGATCCGGACATGGCGGTCACCGGAAGACATTGGCGATCTGCATCAGGCTCGGCACGAGGAAGCTCTGGAGAAAGACGATCGCCAGCAGAATGATCAGGGGTGAAAGGTCGATACCCAGCCCCCGCAGCGGTATCCGCCGCCTGACATAAGCCAACACCGGTTCGGTGACCTGATAGAGCAGGCGGACAATGGGGTTGTAGGGATCGGGATTCACCCAGGAGAGAACCGCCCGGATGATGATGATCCACATGTAGAACGTCAGTGCGATATCAGTGATCCGGGCCACGGCGGCGATGAAATTTCCTATGACAAACATCCCTCTGGGTTCCTTTCTGTCAGTTCAGGTTCGTGCATGGACGAAATCCGCCAGGGCCGCGTTGAAGGCCTCCGGGTTCTCCATCATCACGAAATGTCCTGCGTTTTCGATCAGGACGAGCCTGGCGCCGGGGATGCGGTCGCAGATCGACTGCGACAGGGCAGGCGGCGTCATCTTGTCCTGAGCCCCGCAGATCGCCAGCACCGGAATCCGGACCGTCGCAGCGGCATCCGTGATGTCCAGCGCGCTGCAGGCGGAAAAATCGCCGTGAAGGAGTTCCGGGTCGACGCGGGAGAGGCTCTCCTCGATGAGGCGCGAGAATTTCTCCCGATTCTGCCTGGCGATGGAGAAGGTCGCGATCAGGTCGATGACGGCGGCCGGGTCCCGCGTGAGTCCCTCCAGGAGCATGGGGTTGACGGGCATCTTCAGGCCGCCTCCCACCGGGACGACGGCGGCGACCGCCTCGCCGTAGCGGATGGCGAAGCCCAGGCCGATCGCGGCGCCGAGGGAATGGCCGATCAGGACCGGCTTGGAGATCCCCAGACCGTCCAGGATCTTTTTCATCCATTCCACGTAGGCGGCCACTGCCCGCTCACCCGGGCCCTCGGAACGGCCGTGACCGGGCAGATCGACAGCGGCCATGTTGAACGCGTCTTTCAGTGCCGTGTATTGCCGCAGCCAGTTTGTGTGGTCGCCGCCGGAGCCGTGGATGAAGACCAGTGTCTTGCGGCCGGGATGAAAGCCTCCGTGATTGACCCAGCAGGCGATACGCCGTCCGTCGATTTGCTGGAGACTGGTCATGCCCCGGCCCTCTTTTGTGAATGATCTTCATGCCTATCACAATCCGGTCCGGTAGCGCAATTAAAGATTGAACGGATGGCTCTGGATGGAGTAGAAGGAGCGATGTCCGGTTACAGGTCGGCGATCAGCGCCACTTGAAAATGATGATCCCGGAAGCGCGCATTGGAGATTTTTCGGGGCCCCCTGCCCCCGCAGCGCAGCGGCCGCAAAGACGACTGTCTGAGCGCGAGTCGCGAGTGTCGTCTTCGCAGCGAAGCGAGGAGGCGCAGGGTCGAAAAATGTCCAGCGCGTGAAGGGATCGCGATTTTCAAGTGGCCCAAGCATGTCGTATTAGAAAAACCAGGAGGTTCGGATGTTGAAAGGAAATCGGATACTGGAAGGAAAGAAGGTCGGTGTCGTCGGTGGCGGGAAGATGGGGGGCGCCCTCATCGAGGGGATGATCGCCTGCGGCATGGTGACGGCGTCGGCCCTGACGGTCTCGGATACGGACGAGGCGCGGCTGGTGGAGCTTGCGAAGGCTTACGGCGTCGGCGTCACGGCGGACAACCGGGTGGCGGCGGGGGGCGCCGATCTGGTGATCCTCTCCGTCAAACCGCAGAACATGGACCAGGTCCTCTCCGGGCTGGCGGGGGCTGCCACGTCCGCGCTGTTCATCTCGATCGCCGCCGGCATCACGACGGCATTCATCGAGGAGCGCCTTGGGAAAAGCGTCCGCGTCGTTCGGGTCATGCCCAACCTGCCGGCCCTGATCGGGGAAGGGGCGGCCGCCCTTGCGCCGGGCGCCTTGGCCACCAGGGAGGACCTCGAACTGGCGCGGGCCATATTCACCTCCGTCGGGCTTGCCGTAGAAGTCGAAGAGTCGCTCATGGACGCCGTGACGGGACTCAGCGGCAGCGGTCCCGGTTACGTGTTTCTGATCATCGAGGCGCTCACCGATGCCGGTGTCCGGATGGGGCTTGCGCGGGATACGGCCCTGGCACTGTCCGCCCAGAGCCTCCTGGGGGCTGCAAAACTCTGCCTCCGGGGGGAAAAACCGCCGGCCGAGCTGCGGGCCATGGTGACCTCGCCCGGAGGGACGACCCTCGCCGGGCTCAAGGTCCTTGAAGATGGGAATCTGCGGCAGATGCTGATCTCTGCGGTGGAGGCGGCAACGCGGCGTGCCGCCGAGCTGGGCGGCCGGTAGCAGGCGGTCTGCCGTCAATCATATCCCTTATTTCGGTTCCATGCCACGGCATGCCCGCTAAGGCGCCCGCCTGCACCTGCTGCGTGTTTCGTCAGTCGTCCATCTTGATGTTGCTCTCTTTGACCACCTTGCCCCATTTGGCGATCTCCGCCTCGATGAATTTGCCGAACTCGGCCGGGCCCGCCAGGTCCACCTCCACTCCCTGGTTTTCAAGGCCCTTCCTTCCCTCGTCGGAGGCCAACACGGCCGCCAGGTCCTTGTGTATCTTTTCAATGACGGGCTTCGGGGTGCCGGCCGGCGCCAGCAGGCCCAGCCAAATCGACGCCTCGTAGCCGGGTACGCCGGCCTCGG
Organism: Thermodesulfobacteriota bacterium; assembly: GCA_040755475.1. Taxonomy (GTDB): domain Bacteria; phylum Desulfobacterota; class Syntrophia; order Syntrophales; family UBA5619; genus JAKAFS01. The sequence goes on along the minus strand of JBFMBA010000344.1, from coordinate 825 downwards.
CGATCGTCGGCAGATCGGGGAAGAGTCTGCTGCGCGCCGAACCGCTTATGCCGAGCGCCTTGAGCTTCCCGGACCGGATGTGGGGCAGCGTCGTCGAAAGGGCGCTGAAATGGATCTGGGAGTGACCGCCTATCGTGTCGATGGCCGCCGGACCGCCCCCCTTGAACTGGACGATCTTGAAATCGACCCCTGCCATGGACTTGAAATATTCGATCGCCAGATGGCCGAAGCTGCCCGCGCCCGCCGCCGAACAGGCCAGTTTGCCCGGCTGCTTCTTCGCGAGCGCAATCAGCTCCTTGACCGAATTGACCTGAACCCCCGGGTGGACGGTGAGCACGTTTACCCCGACCCCGACCCTGGCAATCGGGGCGAAGGACTTCACCGGATCGAAGGGCACTTTGTAGAGCGAAGGGTTGGTTGCAAAGGCGGCGGTCGTGAAAAGCAGGGTGTATCCATCGGGCTTCGCCTTCGCCACCATTTCCATCCCGATGATCCCTCCGGCGCCGCCGCGGTTTTCGACCACGATCTGCGTGCCGAGGCGATCCGTCAATTTGAGGGCGACGACCCGCCCGATGATGTCGGTAATGCCGCCCGGGGCGAAGGGTATGATGAGCCGCACGGGCTTGCCGGGATAGGCGTCGACCGCGGCGACGGCGGTGGAGAGAGGGGCCAGCGTCAACATCACCGACAGCAGGACGAGCATCCTGCGGATCGGCGATGCGATGCATGCGGCGGGACTGGGCCTCAAAGTCCGGTACATGGGATTCTCCTTTCAGTCGGTCAGCGTTTCAAACACTTTCTTGAGGCGCTGCAGCGGATCGTCCT
>JBFMBA010000343.1:0-4860 GCA_040755475.1 Thermodesulfobacteriota bacterium | reverse complement strand
AGTGCAGCGCTTCTCTGACCCGGGCACGGCGGTGACCCGGCGATTCTTCCACAGCGACAGGGGCCGGGGCCCCGGGCGCAGGGCGCCTCATCCGGGGGTGCCGCTGACCGGCAGGGAGGACAATCTGCTCCTTTGCCGCGCCCCGGCCGTCCTCCTCCGGGGCGCGGTCTTCACCGGCGCACCGCTCCACAGGGAATGACACATGAAACCGACACCCCACAACCTGTTCATGTCGGCGCTCTACGGCGGCAGAAAAGGGGCGCGTCCCCCCGCGGGAAACCCCACATCGATCGCCTGCCGGGAGCTGATGAAGGCCTGCGGGGCCGGCTTCCCGGAAGCCCACCTGAACCCCCGCGCCATGGCTGATCTGGCGCTGGCGGGCCACGAGCTTGCGGGTTTCGACACGGTCATGCCGGAATACAGCGTCCATCAGGAATCGGCCGCACTGGGCTGCGAGGTGGACTGGGGAAACGAGACGCGGATGCCCGATGCCAGGACGACGCCCCACGCCGATTTTTCGGACGTGGTGGTGCCGGAGTCCATTCTCGACAAGCCCTCCCTGCGCGTCGTCCTCGACGCCCTGTCCATCCTGCGCCGGGAAGTGGGGGGGCAGGCGGCGATCATCGGCAAGGTGATGGGCCCCTGGACGCTCGCCTACCACGTGGCGGGCACCCAGAACTTCCTGCTTCGGCTCGGCCTCGGTGAAGCGGACAGAATCCACCGCATGCTCAGGCAACTCATGCCCGTCACGATCCGCTTCGCCAACGCGCAGCTGAAGGCCGGCGCCGACGCGGTGGTCCTGGCCGACCACGCCACGGGCAGCCTGGTGGGGCCTTACCACTACCGGGACTTTCTCCTCCCCATTCACCGGGAGATCACCGCCCGGGTGGGTGGGCCGATGATTCTCCACGTCTGCGGAAACTGCCTCGACCGTCTGGAGCTCTTTGCCGAGTCCGGCGTGGACGCCTACCACTTCGAGTGGCAGGTGGACGCCCGGGCGGCGGTGGAGAAGATCGGCCACCGGATCTCCCTCATCGGCAACGTGAACAACACCCGGACCCTGCTCCAGGGCACACCGGAGGATGTGTACGGACAGGCGCGCTACGCCATCGCGGCGGGCGTCCACATCATCGGCCCCGAATGCGCCATTCCCCTCACGACGCCCCTGGCCAATATCCGGGCCATTGCGGCCGCGGTACGGGAGGGTTACTGATGCAGGTCCGGCGGAGGCGGGGATGAACGAAACGATCGGGAACATCAGGGAATGCATCATCGAGGGGGGCCACAGGGAGATCGAACAGCTGGTCCGCGCGGCCTGCCGGAGCGGATTGCCCCCGGACAGGGTGGTGGAGGACGGCCTGATTGCCGCCATGGACGTGGTCGGCGAGAAATTCGGCGCGGGCGAGATCTTTGTCCCCGAAATGCTCGTCAGCGCCATGACGATGACGCTCGCCCTGAATGTCCTCAAACCCCTCCTGGCCGGTCATGCCGGCGCGCCGAAGGGCACCGTTCTCATGGCGACGGTCAGGGGCGATCTCCACGACATCGGAAAGAATCTCGTGATCATGATGCTGGAAGGGGCCGGCTTTCGCGTGATCGACCTGGGTGTGGACATGGACCCGGAGCGGCTGGCGGCGGAGGTGAAGGAGAGACGCCCGGAGGTGCTGGGCCTTTCGGCCCTGCTCACGACCACGGTGCCGGAGATGGAGCGTGTCATCGAAGCGCTGCGGGCGCAGGGGCTCAGGAACCGGGTCAGGGTGATGGTGGGGGGAGCCGCCGTCGACGCCGCCTTCGCCCAAAAGATCGGCGCCGACGGCTACGGAAGGGACGCGGCACAGGCCGTGGCGCTGGTCCGCCGCTTCGTCACCCCCTGACCTGCTTTGGGCTTTCAGTCGCCGACGGGCATGAGCGTCCGCGTCGACCAGCTGCCTCTCCGGAAGATCTTGACGGTCGCGGGGCCCTTCATGCTCGCCAGAGCAGCTCGAAGCGCAGCCACATCGCCGATGGGCCGGTCCCCGATTTCAGACAGGATGTCCCCTCCCTGAAACCCGTCCCTGCCCGCGCGGCTGCCTTCCTTCACATCGGCGATCAGAACCCCCGCGCCTTTCGGGTAGGAAAAAGACGCCGCGAGCGCCGTTGTCAGCTCCTGGACGGTCAGTCCATAGGACTGCTCGATGTTCTGCCGCTCCGGGACGAGAACCGCTTTTTCCCCGAAGAGGCTCCGGGATATGAAAATGGGTGCCTTGCACCGCAGGGCGACGGCGATGGAATCGCTGGGCCGGGCATCCATCTCGAAGAGCTTCCGGTCCTGTTCCAGGACGATGACGGCGTGGTAGATGCCTTCCTTCTCGTGGGTGATGACGACCCGCCGCAGCGTTGCATCCAGCCGCCCGATGACGCGCGCCAGCAGATCGTGGGTCATGGGGCGCGGCGGCACGGTCCCGTCAAGCTCGGTCTGGATGGCCAGCGCTTCGTTGGGGCCGATCCATATCGGCATCACCCGCTGACCGGAAGGATCCAGGAGCAGCACCACCGGCTGCATGCTCGCGGGGTCCACGACCAAACGGTCGACCTTCAGCTCGACCAGGTCCGGCCGGAGCGGCGCCGCCGGGGGGGCGGTCTTCGCCCCGCCGGTCTGCCCGGAAAGAAGGATGAGCGCCACGGTCAATGCGATCACCGTCCCGCCGGGAATTCTCAGGCGCTTCGCTTTCATGGCCCCCTGTCCGCGATGAGTGTACGATGGGCGGCCTGCCTCATCGGGCGAATGGACCCGGAGATCCCCCATTCCGCCCGGGACCCATTATCTCACACTGCACGTTGAAATGCATGGAAAAGTGATGGCAGTGTCAAGAGCAAATGAATTGTCCGGTTTTTTAGCACGTGAATTGTCCGCTTTTCTGTTCCGTTGTGGAGTATGTTTTTTTAGGAACAGGAGGAGAGCGGCGGACGTTGGCTTCCTCAGTCGATGAGGAGTTATCCACATCCCCTTACCCGCTGCCTTATCCTGCCCGCCCCTGTCTACCGGAGGGCGCCTGCCGGCGGTGCACACGGACCCTCGGCATCCTGAAAGGCCCGCGTCGCCTCGCGCTGCAGCAGATCCGCCAGGGTTTTGTACTTTGGAGAAAAATGAAACGGCACCATGCGTTTTGCCCCTGCCCGCGCGGCCAGCAGTCCCGCCTGTCTCGCGGTGAGATGGTATTTGCGCGCGGCGGTATCGGCGTCATCGTCGAGAAACGGCGCCTCGATGAAGATCAGCTCCGCGCCGGCACAGAGCCCGATGATCCTGCGCGCATTCTCTTCGCTGTACAGGACATCGGTCACGTAGGCGATCTTCTGCCCGGGCGCGATCTTGACGGCTTTTTGTCTCAGCAGGCCCAGCGGAACCTGCCTCTCCCCGGTCCGGCCATGGGCATCGCGCCACCAGGCCCGCACGGGCAGGTCATCCGGTTCGCCCCTCATGATGTGCGCCTTGAGCTCCATCAGCCATGCCCCGGTGGGGAGGCCCATCTCCCTAAGGACGTTGCTCTTGATGTTGATGCGGGTCTGCTCTTCGAAGCAGAAGGCCAGGCAGGGCGTCCCGTGGTCAAGGAGCGCCGTGCGGACGGCAAAGAATTCACCGCGCACCAGGGTCCCGTCGTGCCCCGCCCGCTGCTCGCCCTCGGGCGCGAAGGCGCTCCGGCAGCGGTACCGTCTGGTGACGGTTTGCACCGGATGAACCTCTGTCACCTCCAGTTCAAAGTCATTGGTGTAATTGGCGACCAGGTTCCAGGTGTAGGCGCGAAGTTTGCTCTCCACCTGCCCGAGAAACCCGGGCGGACCGAACAGGCGCAGAAGGCGGTCTCTGCCCAGGGATATCCTCAGCAGGTGGTCAAAACCGATGAAGTGGTCCATATGGGTGTGCGACACGAAGATGAAGTCGATTTTCAGGAGTTTTCGCGGCGGCAGGCGCTGGAGATCGCCGAGGTCGAAAAGCAGGGCTTCCCTGCGGTACTTGAGTTCCACATACACGCCGGGGTCGCCCGCAGGATCGTTGATCAGGGAAGCGCTGTGTATCATTCATCCCCTTCCGTCAACCATGGATTCGCCCGGCGCCTTCACGGCATCCCGGAATGGCCTCCCTCTCGACCCGCTGGAACGGGAGGTATCGCGGCGGGCGGTTTCAGCCGATGCGCCACGATGCCCGACAGGAGAAACAGCACCACAAAGAGGTGAAAGGGGAAGGCGTAACTGCCGAGCAGATCGTAACAGAGCCCGCCAAAAAACGGACCGACCGCGTTGGCGGTGAAATAGAAGGGACCCGACAGGCTGTAGATGCTGCCCAGCGAGTTGCGGCCGAAGAAGTTCGCCCAGAGGGTGGGAATCATCGGATTCCTGCCGCCGTGAAAGATGCCGTGCAGGGACGCCAGAGCGAACACGATCGCCATTCCCGACAGACCGTCGAACTTGAACTGCACCGCCCAGTAGAGCAGCAGGAAGATCAGGCCGTTGCCGATCAGGTTGACCGCCAGCAGGCTCTGAAGGCGGAACCGTTCGGAAAGCATTCCCCACACGGCTGAGCCGACCATCCCGAAGACGGCAAAGGTGCTCAGGACCGTGACGGCGATCATTTCGCCGAACCCCTGGTCGGTCAAAAAAGGGTAGATATGGAAGTTGACGCCCGCCTGCACGAAGGGAATCAGGCTGCTCAGGAGGATCAGCGCCCGGAAGGCACCGGTATGGGAAGCCTGCGCCCGGCCCCATGCCGGTTCCTCCGCGAAAGAGGCAACCCGTCTGTCCCTGCCTGAAAAATCACCGGATTCCGGGCTGCCCGGCAGCGGGGTTGCACCGTCCGGCAAAAGGCCCATGTCTTCGGGTCGGTGG
>JBFMBA010000342.1:0-7424 GCA_040755475.1 Thermodesulfobacteriota bacterium | reverse complement strand
CGGCGTCAGGTAGGAGCGGAAACGCTCCAGGCGCTCATAGACGGCCCCGTACAGGATAAAAAGCGGGGCAAAGGCGCTGAGAATATAATGGGGAAGTTTGGTGCCTCCGAAGGAGAAGAGGATCAGCACGAAGGCGATCCAGACAAAACAGAAACGGTACACCTCCCGCTTCCAGAGCGATCCCGCCCGTCGGATCAGCGGGACAAGCAGGCCGGAGTGGGGAAGCGTGCCGATGATGATCACGGGAATGTAGTAGAAGATCGATCCGGAGTGGTCTTCAAAGGCGCGTGAATACCGCTCCAGGTTGTGCTTGAAGAAAAAGTCCTCGATGAAGGCCTTGCCCTGATTCAGATATTCCAGGACATACCAGGGGAGGGCAATGAGGGAAAACAGCAGAATCGCCGCAGGGTTGAACGCCATACGCAGCCAGAGCCGGAGCTGTTTCTGCATGAGGCAGTACAGGAGGCTCACGCCAAAGGGGACGACAACGGCCACCGGTCCTTTGGCCAGAAAGCCGAGCCCGGCGTACAGCGCGGCCGCGTATAGATCCCGGTTTTTACGGTTTTGCGTGTAGTCGAACAGGTGAAAGAGGCACTGGGTCAGAAAGAGATTGAGCGCCGAGTCCACGATGGCCGCTTTTCCGGTAATGGTGATCTGGACGGCGCTGATGAAAAAAAGGGCGGACAGCAGGCCGCCTCGATCCCCCAGATGGCGGCGGGCAAAGCGGAATATGGACAGCATCCACAGCAGGGTGGCCAGGGCGGATGGGAAGCGGGCGGCGAACTCGTTCAGGCCGAACAGCCGGAAGCTGAGGGTCTGAAGCCAGTATATCAAGATGGGCTTGTCGTACTGGGGCTTGCCGTTGATATGGGCGGTGAGGTAGTCGCCGTTCTCGAGCATTTCGCGGCTGGCTTCGGCATAAAACCCCTCATCCTCGTCAAAGAGCGGAGCGGATCCCAGCAGCGGGAACAGGCTCAGACAGGCGATACCCATCAGCAGCGCCACCCGGCGGGTGGCGGGCGGGAACCGGGAAGAAAACCATTTCATGGACAACCCCTTCCTTCGTCGTTCGGGACGATGGCAGACAGATAAAAAAAGCCGACCGGCCTGTCAAGGAAATTGTGTCGAAACCGATCGGTCCTTGATTTTATCGGCATTTTGTTCTATGTGCAAGTCGCCCGGGGGGCAGTCCCGGGCGGTCCGGCGGGCACCGCCGGGGAGGCCCCTGCGGCCCGGCCGATGTCCTGCATGCGCGGATGGCGGCTGCCGGAGTCGCGGGGATTCGTCGGGCGATCCCCGGCAGAGAGGGGCATGCCGGCGGCAGGCATGGCGTTGAGGATGGGAGTGTAGGGATGGCCCTGCTGTCAATTGTGGTTCCCGTATACAGGGAGGAGCGGAACATATCCGAGTTCGTCGCCCATGTGACGTCCGTTCTTCGGACGGTGACCGACGACTATGAGATCATCTTCGCACTGGACCCTTCGCCCGACGGGAGCGAGGAAGCCATCCTTCGCGCCAGGCAAACCGACCCCCGTGTCAAGATGCTGAAATTCTCCCGCCGCTTCGGTCAGCCCATGTCGACGCTGGCGGGCCTGCGCTATGCGGCCGGGGAGGCGGTCATCGTCATGGATGTGGATCTGCAGGATCCCCCGGAACTGATCCCGGAGATGATGGCCAAATGGCGGGAAGGGTACGATGTGGTCTATGCGCAGCGACGGCGCCGGGCCGGGGAAACGGCGGCGAAAAAGCTGGTGGCGTGGCTCGCCTACCGGGCGATCCGCCGTCTTTCGGAGGTGGATATACCCCCCAATACGGGTGATTTCCGGCTCATGAGCCGGCGGGTGGTCGACGAACTGAACCGGCTCAAGGAGGGCCACGGGTTTCTCCGGGGGATGGTGGCGCTGGTCGGTTTCAGGCAGACGTGCCTCCTGTTCGACAGACCCGCCCGGTTTTCGGGACCGGGCAACTACAACCGGTTCCTGGGATCGATCCGGATCGGCATCAACGGCCTCGTCTGTTTCTCGGGAAAACTCCTCTCTTTTCTCTCCGTAGCCGGCGCCCTGCTCATTGCAGCGGCGGTCGTTCTGGCCGTCGCATGCGCGTTCATGGAGGCCTTCGGTACCGGATGCCCCATCGACCATCCGGTCCTGCTTGCGGCGATCCTGTTCCTGGCGGGCGTGCAGCTGCTGGGCATGGGTCTTCTGGGCGAGTACGTCTCCCGGATTTATGATGAGGTGAAGGGGCGCCCCAAGTTCATCGTGGACAGAGCGGAGGGCTTTGACGCCGTGCCGCCGGCGGGCGACGACGGGCCGCGGCGCAGCGGCCCCTGAAAAACGATCCCGCTGCCGGCGGGTAGTTGAATAAAGAAAGGATGATGCATGCCTGGGAGAACCGAACTGACCGATTTCTATCCGTCGAGCCTGCCCGTCGTCGTCGATCAGGACGTGGTGGAGGCGGCCATGTCCGACGGCAGAAGAAAACGGTCCTGGGTGCTGGCCTTCGTCGTCGGCACGAAACCCTGCTTCAACAAGGTATACGGCGCGATGGCGGCCTGTCGCGCACGCGGCATACCCATGTTCGTGATCGATGCGAACCAGCATTACGACAGCACCCTGACCTACGGCCTGATGGAGTTCGGATTCGAGCGGCATGTGGCCTTCAACCTGCAGCTCAGAGGGGATCTCGCCCAGAAATCGGGCGAGCTGTTCTACAAGACCACGCGCGTGGCCAGCTGGCTCAAGTCCGGCTGGCCGGACGTGGCGGTGGTTCCGGTGGTCAACGGCGACACGATACTGTGCCCCATCATTCCGGCGGCGTGGATGTTCAGCCGCGGAGAAAAAGCCATACAGAACGAAGCCGGACTGCGTTCCATGTCCCCCCTGATCTTCCAGGACATGAGCGAAGAAATCGACCTGGCGGATTTCACGGAGGGACAGTGGAAAGGGGAATGGCGGCTGATGCGGACGGAGCCCTTCCCCGAGCAGTGGGATACCTTCGTCTCGGCGGCCGGCAGCGAACACCACATGGCCCCCGTGGAGCTCAACCGGCAGCACCTGCTGCGGGAAGGGTATCCCGAAGACCACATCTACCTCACGGGCGGCGTTGTCGTGGACGCGCTGAAGCTCAAGCTGAAGGAGCGGCCCGTTCCGAGCCTCTTCGAGATTCACCCCCGGCTGGCGGAAGGATCCTGGATCCGGCTGGACATCCACCGCAAGGAGAACCTGGACCGCCGCAGATTCACGGCCATTTTCGAGGCGCTCGAGAGGCTGGTCGCCAGGCGGCACCGGATCACCCTGGTTATGATGAACGCCACCAAGCACGCGATCGCCCGCTGGGGTCTCGAGGGCCGCTTCGAGGCGCTCCAGAAAGAGCCCAATTTCCTGGCGACGGAGGTGTGGCCCGCCTACGGACATGTGGTGGAATTCTATTCCTCGGAGCATTGCCTGGCGGCCTGGACGGACAGCGGCGGCATCCAGGAGGACATGAATATGCTCGGCAAACCCTGCCTGACGTGCCGGTTCAACACCGACAGGCCCGAGACGGTCATGGGCAATCACGGCAACGTGCTGGTCCCGCCCATCAGCGCCGCCTTTCTCGAGCGGGTGGTTGGGGCCATCGTCGAGGATCCCTCCATCCTGAAGGGGCTGGCGAACGCCGCGCCCCTGTACGGCGAAAATCCCGGGCAGAAGTTCGCCGATGCCATCGGACCGCACGCCGCCGCCAACGCGTCGTCCCACCGGCTGAGCCATGAAATTCTCGGGTTCGGCGTCGACGAGTCGCACCTGGACAGAAACTTCTGATGCCTTTCCTCCGAAGCGGTGGTACGCCGCCGCGCCGAAGCGGGTTGGGGATCAGCCGCCGAGAAGAGACGATGGACAGGATACTCAAGAGCGATTGCCGCCACTTTCCCGGGAGCCGGCCTTGCCGGTTCAACAAGGCGGACGGAACGACCTGCCCCGCCTGCGGGCATTACGCGCCAAAGACCTTCCGGATCCTCATCGTGAAGCTGGACGCGGTGGGCGACGTCCTGCGCACCACATGCCTGCTGCCGGGACTCCGCCAGACCCATCCGGACGCCGAGATCGTTTGGATCACCCGGGCGCGTGCGGCGGATCTGTTCCTGAACAACCGGTTCGTGGATGAGGTCTGGACCGTCGAGAACGACGCCTGGGCGCGACTGGGCGTCGAGCGGTTCGACCTGGTCATCAACCCCGATGCCGATAAATTCACCGCGGCGCTCGCCGCAACGGCCTCCTGCCACAGGCGGCTCGGGATGACGCTGGACGAGCGGGGGTGCGTGCAGCCGGCGAATCCCGAGGCCCTGGAGTGGCTCCAGATGGGGGCTTTCGATGATCTGAAGAAGCGGAACCGGAAGACCTATCAGCAGATCATCTACGAGATGTGCCGGATGACCTATGCGCGGCAGCCCATCGTGCTCGAAACGACCGATGCCGAGCGCGCCTGGGCCCGGGCGTTTCTGAACCGGGCGGGGGTGGCGGACGGCGAGCAGGTGATCGGGCTGAACCTGGGCGGCGCGGAGCGGTGGAAACGAAAGCGCTGGACCGAGGCGCATCTGCTCGCCTTTTCCCGCAATCTGCTGTCGCGAGGGAATCTCAGACTGTTGCTGATCGGCGGCCCTTTCGAGAGGGGACTGATCGAGGAGATGACCGGCGCGCTCCCGCCGGGCGTGGTCGCTTCGGGCCATGACCGGACCCTCCGGGAGCTCGCCGCGCTCGTGGAAAGATGCGCCGCCGTCGTGACCGGAGACACGCTCTGCCTGCACGTGGCCTGCGCGCTCGGCGTTCCGGTGGTCGCCCTTTTCGGCCCGACCAGCGCGGCGGAAATCGAGCTGTACGACAACGGGGACAAGATCGTCGCCGAAGGGTGCCACACCTGCTATCTTACCGACTGCGACAGGAGCCCGAACTGCATGGAGACCATCGATCCCGCCGCTGTCATGCGGGCGCTGCTCGGGCGGCTCTCGCCGGCCTGACGGCCAATGCTGGCACATGTGTTGGCCGGCCCGGTGAACGAACACCCGCTTGCTTTTCTCAGAAAGAGAGCCCCAATGATTTGAGAAATTCTTTCACGTGCGGCTTCCAGGCGTTCGGATTTGACGTAAAGCTGCCGTGCCCATCTTTTCCATGCGCGGGCAGTTGTATATACTGAGCCACACCCCCCTGCTTTTTAAAGGCGTCAAACCACCGGGGGGGATACTCACTGCCGAAGTACCTGTCATTTTCGCTGTAAAGCCACAGCATCGGCGTTCGTGCTTTTTTCCCATAGTCCGCGAATAACTCCTTGAGCTGGTATTCCGAACAGGGTTCGCCGGGGCGGGTTTCGGGATCGCCTCCACCTCCGCCCGCGAAATTGATCGCGCCCAGCACACCGCCAATGTTTCTCGCCGCAAGCGCAACCGCTATCACTCCGCCGAACGACTGTCCCAGAACAATGCCCCGGTGTGCGTCCACATAGCTCCTCGATTTTGCGTACTCAATCACCGCGAGGCTTTGATCCGCGCCAGCCTCGTATCCCGGCACATAGTTTTTCCGATCGCAGGCACCCGAATACTCGACGTCGGGGCCGCCGGTTGCGCCGTACCCGATTCGGGTCGGCACAAACACTGCGAATCCTTTTCCGACAAAATAGGAGGAAATCGCCGCATACCTCGCGCGCTCAAGTTTCGCCCTGCCGCTCGGGCTGACGGCACGGCCGTGATGAAGTATCAGGAAAGGCGATTTTCCGGGGCTGTCATCTCGAAAAACGGTCAGTGTGATCGTCTGTCGATGCGTGCGCCAGTGCATGTCCGTCACTTCGACCGGAACCTGCGCGATTTCCTCGACCAGCGCCCCATGTGCTTCAAAGGCGCACATCCATACCAGCGGGATCAAAAACCAATGTTTCATCTTCGCCTCCCGAATATTTTACGTTATGATCTGTTGATGTGGCCTGGTCGTCAATGACCGTTTCACGGCCTGGAGACAGATCCGGCATCGGGCATGGCAAGGGGGATCTTCGGCAGCGCTGATCAGGCTTGTCAACGGATGCATGATGGATACCGTCTGTCAAATTCCCAGCCGCCGGACCTCGTTGAGCACATGGAGCGATTGGAGTTCCCGCCCGAGGATGTGCCGGATGAAGAGGGCCAGGAGCCTCCGGCTTTCGTCCGCGGTCTGATCCGACAGCGCCAGCCGGCCCAGCCGCTCCGTCTCCATCTCGCGCCCCAGAAGGAGTGTCCGGATTGTCCCGAGCGAGACGGGGATGGCATCCCTGTTTTCCGGGCGGCAGGCGGTGCACGTCAGACCGCCGTCCGCCGCGCCGAACCGGTAGGCGGTCTGACTGTGAACGGGCTCACGGCAGATCAGGCAGCGATCCAGCACCGGGTCGTATCCGGAGAGCATCAGGAGGCGGATTTCGAAAAACCGGAGGATCGCCTCGGTGGCGGGGCCGGCTTCGATCATGGTGAGAAATGTGCGCAGGAGCAAGAACAAAGCCTCGTTCTTCTTGTCTTCCAGCGTGAAGCGGTCCGTCAGATCGATCAGGTAGGAGGCGCAGAGCGTCTTTTCCAGATCGGCGCGGATGGCGGGAAAATGGCAGATCACGTCCGATCCCTCGATCAGGGCGAGGCGGTCGGGCCCCTGGCTGGAAAAAAGGATCTGCGAGCAGGAAAAGGGCTCGAGGGCGTTGGCGAAACGCTTCCGGCTCCGCCTCGCCCCCTTGGCGATCCCCCGGAGCTTGCCGAATCCGGCGGTGTAGAAGGTCACGATCCGGTCCGATTCCCCGTAATCGAGAAGGCGAAGGACGATCGCTTCGGTCCGGTGCTGGATCCTTGCCTTCATCTGTTTCTTATACATCGCGATAGCGGATGACGCCTCCGACGAGGGTCATGACCGGCTTGCCCTTCATGATCCGACCGTGAAAGGGGGTGTTCTTGCCGCGCGAGCGGAAAAGGGTGCGGTCCACTGTCCACTCCCGTTCGGGGTCGATGACGGTCACATCGGCGTCCGCGCCGGCGGCCAGCGTGCCCTTCGGGATGCGCAGGATCCGCGCCGGGTTCACGGTCAGCTTCTCGATCAGCGACGGAAAGGTGAGGACGCCGTCGGCGACAAGCGCGAAGGAGAGGGCAAAAGCGGTTTCGAGACCGGTCAGGCCGCTTGCCGCGTAGTCGAACTCGACCTCCTTGTCAGTCCGGGCATGGGGGGCGTGATCGCTGGCGATCACATCGAGCGTTCCGTCGGAGAGGCCCTCCCGGATCGCCTCCCGATCTTCCGCGCCGCGCAGCGGCGGGTAGACCTTGGTGTGGGTGTCGAAACCGCGCACGGCATCGTCGGTGAGGGAAAAGTAATGGGGCGCCGTTTCGGCGGTGACCCGGATCCCGCGGGCCTTCGCCTCGCGAACCAGGCGGACCGCCCCCGCCGTGCTCA
>JBFMBA010000341.1:0-2018 GCA_040755475.1 Thermodesulfobacteriota bacterium | reverse complement strand
GACGCGGTCACCGCCCTCGACGCCGCCCGGGCGCTGACCATCGCCGCGGGAAAGGCCGTCGATGCGGGGCTGCCCACGGCGCGCCGGCTGGTGAGCGAAGCCAAGAAATTCGCCACGGACACCGCCTGGACGGTCTGCAACCTCGCCATGCAGATCGTCGGCGGCATCGGCTACACGAACGTCTTTCCCATCGAAAAGATGATCCGTGACACCCGCCTCATCCAGATCTGGACGGGTACCAACGAGGTCATGAACCTTCTGATCCAGCACGAATACTACCGTGAACTCATCGGGGATCCGGACCCCGGCCGGATCGTCGAGGCGGACGCCGAAGAGGCCGCCCAGAACGACGAGAAGGTATTCGAGGACGACGAGATGTGGACGAAAGGTTGGTAGGGCCGTCCGTCATCTGGCCTGGAGGTATCGCCCGATCGTCATGATCTCCGCCTCTTTCGTCCCCTCGTAGAGTTCGAGGATCTTGGCGTCGCGGTACCACTTCTGCACCGGGTACTCCTCGATGTAGCCGTACCCCCCGTGGAGCTCCACGGCGTAATTGGCGCAGAAGACGGCGGTCTGCCCGCCGAAGTACTTCGCCATCGCGGCGAGCGTGTAGTCGGGCCGTCCCTCGTCGATCAGCCAGGCCGCCTTGAGAACCAGCCCCCGGAGGGCTTCGATCCGGATCGCCATCTCGGTGAGCTTCATCTGGGTGAGCTGGTACGCCCCGAGGGGCGCCCCGAAGGCGGTTCGCTCCTTGACGTATTTCACGCTCGTCTCCAGACAGGCTTCCGACAGGCCCAGGGCCTGGGCGGCTACCATGACGCGGGTCGTGTCGAAGAAGTGCATCAACTCCCTGAAGCCGTGCCCCTCCTTCCCGACAAGGTTCGCCTGGGGAACACGGACATCCTCGAGGGCGATCTCGGCCGTGTCGCTGGCCCGGATCCCCAGTTTCCCGTGGATCTTGTTGCGGGTGATCCCCTTGGACGCCGCCGGGACGATGATCAGGCTGAAGCTGTTGTGCTTCTTCTCTTCCGGATTGGTGATACACTGCGTCACCATGAAGTCGCAGACCGTCCCGTTGGTGATGAACATCTTGCAGCCGTTGATCACGTAGTCGCTGCCGTCCTTGACGGCCCGCGCCTTGTAACCCGCCACATCGGTGCCGGCGTCGGGCTCCGTGAAGGCCCCGGCGCTCACCTGCTCGCCGCTGCAGACGGGGGGGAGCCAGGTCTGCTTCTGTTCCTCGGTGCCGTACTGGAGAATCGCCTCGCAGCCGAAGCTTGCCGCCGTGACGTTGAGGCCGATCCCCATGTCCACCTTGGAGAGCTCCTCGGTGATCAGGGCGTTTCCCAGGGAGCCCGCCCCGCCGCCGCCATACTCCTCGGGGACCCAGGCGCCGACCAGGCCCTGGGCCGCGGCCTTCTTCCGGATCTCGGGGGTGTAGGTCTCCCCCTCGTCGCAGGCCTGCGAAACCGGGGTGAAGTTGGCCTTGGCGAAGCGGTAGGCCATGTCCTGCAGCATCTTCTGTTCCTCGGTCAGTTCAAAATCCATCGTCTCCCTCCTCCTCTCCCATAAAAGCACATTTGGAAATCGCGATCCGTCCGTGCGCTGGACATTTTTCGACCCTGCACCTGCTTGCTTCGCTGCAAAGACGAAACTCGCGCTTTGCGCTCAAACAGTCGTCTTTGCGGCCGCTCCGCTTCGGGGGCAGGGGCCCCGAACAATCTCCAATGCGCATCTCCGGGATCCGATTTCCCAGTTGCGAAAAACGCTTCTGCCGAGGCACAGCTCAGGGGTTGCTCACCCGGTCAGGCGAACCGTTTCCGCAGCTCGACCTTGTTGATCTTCCCGACCGAGGTCTTGGGAATCGCCTCCACGAAGAGCACCCTGTCGGGAACGGCGTATCTGGGGAGCTTGCCCGTTTCAACCCATTTGCCCATAAAGGAACGGATGTCCTCCTCGGTGACCCGCCCCTGGAAATCGGGCTTGAGGACCGCCACAAGCAGGGGGCGCTCGCCCCA
>JBFMBA010000340.1:0-2018 GCA_040755475.1 Thermodesulfobacteriota bacterium | reverse complement strand
CGGGAAGGCCAACCAGACCGGGACCCCGGTCCGGCCGAAGGGGGGCGGAACCGGGTGGTGGTCCAGCACGCAGCCGCCGAAAAGGGGGATCCTGCTCCAGATGACCCGCATGGACCGGGTGATCGCGGTCAACGAGGACGTGATGACGGTCACCGCCGAGGCGGGAATCACCTTCGAGAAACTGGATGAAGCCCTGAACGCCAGGGGGTACCGGAACGTTCTGTTTCCCGAGAGCGGGCGAATCGCCACCCTGGGGGGCCACATACAGACATGGGGGACCGCCCCGCACTCGAGCAGCGTGTACGAGGACCAGGCGACGCAGATCCTGGGCCTGAAGGTGGCCCTGCCCACGGGGGAGATTGTTCCCACCGGGAGCGGGGCCGTCACCACGGCCGGGGGGGATTTTGCCCGGCGGTTTTTCCCGGCGGACCTGACGGGCCTCTTTATCGGGGCCGAGGGGGCCCTGGGGGTGATCGTCCAGGCGACGCTGAAGATCCACCGGCAGCCGGAGGCGATTTTTTCGCGGGTCGTCGGATTCCGGGAGGTGCCCCGGCTCATTGATTTTTTGCGGCGGGCCCAGGAAGCGCAGAGGGGAGGGGGGCTCGCCACACTCGTGGAGCAGCGGGTCGTGGCCAAAGAGATGATGACGGCGGCCATTGCCCGACTGGAAGCGGTCATTCCGCGGGACGTCCGGTACGTCCTGGTCCTGCGCACGGAAGGCGACCGGGACGATGCGGAGCGGCACATGGCCAGGGCCTGCGCCCTCGCCGTCGACGGGGGAGGCGAGATTGCGGAGGATGAGATCCCGGAATGGTGGTCGGAGCGCTTCAGCGTGCAGGCGGCCAGTCTCGGGAAGGGCGGGAAGGTGATGCCCGTGGCCTTTGCCCCCTTCGGCGCTTTGCCCGAGGTCTTCGCCCTGACGGAGGCGTTCGGGAAGAAGCACGATCTGAAACTCCACCTGTTCGGGTATCCCTTCGGCGGTCCCGTCCTGCTGGCCCACACCACATTCCCCTGGGAGAGGGCCAAACCGGAGACGCGGGACAGAGCGCTGGCGCTGGGCAGGGAATTCATGGAGGCGCTGGTCGGGATCGGCTGTGTTCCCCACAGGGTCGGCACGGACTTTCTCCCCGTTCTGGCCGGCAAGCTGGACCCGGTGTATGCCGATTTCGTGAAACGGATCAAGGGGTTCCTCGATCCGAACGGGATTATGAACCCCGGGTGCCTCGTCGCCGCGCCGGGCGGCAGGGGCGCGTGACAGAGGCTTCTGTCTGCCTGATCTCCTGCAGAGGCTTTTGTCCTCATTGGGCTGCCGGATCCTTCCGGCCCCGGTTTTCACTGATGTGAGGAGCGGTATTATGGCGATCAAGGTCATCATGCGCGATGGTCTGCGAGTGGATGCCATTCGCACCATCTTGACCCGAGCCGGGGCGGATCTCCTTTGTGTGCCGCTCTGGTCGGAGGAGGATATCATCGCCCATGCGGCCGATGCCGATGCGGTCATCGTATGCCCGACGGAACCCTACACCAGGAAGGTGATTCAAGCCCTGGGCCGGTGCCGGATCATCAGTCGGATGGGCATCGGATACAACAATATCGATGTGGAAGAGGCCACGCGGCAGGGGATTCCCGTCACGGTGGTCCTGGACGCCAGCGTCCAGGAAGTGTCGGACCATGCATTGGCCTTCGTCCTTGCCTTCAACCGCAGGCTCTTCCCGCTCGACCGGGCGGTGAAGCGGGGCGCCTGGAGGGCGCACGGTTCGGAGATGCCCAAAGCGCAAGCTTCGATGTGTCGCCTGAGCCGGCAGACACTGGGTTTGGTGGGCATGGGAAGAATCGGCAGCCTCCTGGCCAGAAAAGCCGGGGCCCTGGGCATGCGGGTCATCCTCTTCGACCCTTACCTGACCCCGGAAGCATGCCGGCAGGCGGGAGCCGAACCGGTCGATTTCGAGCGCCTGCTCGTTGAATCGGACTACCTGTCGCTGCACGCCCCGCTGACGCCGCAAACCGAGAAACTGATC
>JBFMBA010000339.1:0-5054 GCA_040755475.1 Thermodesulfobacteriota bacterium | reverse complement strand
CTTGATCAGAATGCCGCTCTCGGCGCCGAGGCCCGTCCCCACCATGACCGCGGTGGGGGTTGCCAGTCCGAGCGCGCACGGGCAGGCTATGACGAGCACGGAAATGAAATTGAGCAGGGCGCGGCTGAAGACCGGCTCGGGAACGAAGAAAGCCCAGACCGCGAACGTGACAACCCCGATTCCGAATACGGCGGGAACAAATATGGAAGCCACCCAATCGGCCAGGCGCTGGATGGGCGCCTTGGAACCCTGCGCCTCCTCCACGAGGCGTATGATCCGGGCGAGGGCCGTCTCGGCGCCGATCCGTGTCGCACGGAAGGTGAAGCTTCCGGTCCGGTTGATCGTGGCGGCGAACACCTCCGCCCCCTCCTCTTTGGCCACCGGCATGCTCTCACCGGTCAGCATCGACTCGTCGACGGCCGAACGTCCCGACAGGACCACGCCGTCCGTGGGAATCTGTTCGCCGGGGCGCACGATGATCCAATCGCCCTTGAGGACCCCCTCGATGGGGATGTCGGTCTCGACGCCGTCCCGGACGACGCGGGCGGTTTTGGGTTTCAATCCGATCAGCCGCCGGATCGCCTGCGACGTTCGCCCCCTGGCCTTTGCCTCGAGGAGTCGTCCGAGGATGATCAGCGTCACGATAAAGGCCGCCCCGTCATAATAGATGTGCGGCATGATGTCCGCGCCGCTGAAGAGCCGCGGGAAAAACGTGGCAAGCGACGAATAGAGCCAGGCGGCGAAGGCGCCCACGGCGACCAGCGTGTTCATGTCCGTGGTCCGCTGGCGGGCCGCCTTGTAGGCTCCGATGAAAAAGCGGCTTCCCACCCAGAAGACGACCGGGGTCGTCAGCAGGAACATGAGGGTCAGCAGGGGGAGCCGGGGTACCCCGTGGAGGAAGGGGAACCAGTGCCGCATCGAGCCCACGAAGATGATGAGACTCAGAATCATGCCGATGGTAAAACGAATCCGGAGGTCCTTCTCCTCCCGTTCGCGCGCCGCCGCCGCCGGGTCCTCGCCGGCATCCTCGGGCACGCCCAGATACTCGTACCCCTGGTCCGTGATCACCTTGCGGAGCGTCTCTATCCCCCCCCAGTCCTGCCGGTGGTCGATGGTCGCCCGGGCGGTTGCGAGATTCACGGCGACATCGGCCACCCCGTCAATCTCCTTCAGGGCCGTCTCGACCCTGCGCACGCAGGCGGCGCACGTCATCCCGCCCACCGAAACCGTCGTCTTGATCGTCTTTTCAGTCGACAAGGTCAAACCCCGCTTTTTTGACAGCCTGGGCGACCGCTTTCCGATCGACGGGCGATACCTCGGTAAAGGCTGCTTCGCCCTTTTCCAGGTCCACGCGAACATCGGCGATCCCTTCCACTCCCCCCAGCGCCTTGGTGACAGCCATCACGCAGTGCTGGCAGGACATCCCCTTGATCCTGATCGTTGCCATCCGCCACTCCTCGTTTCATTTTTTTCTATCCTAACCATTGATACCGGAAAGTCAACCGACAACGCCCCGGCGTAAAAAGAAAATCCAATTTTTACAGCATGATCCACCGACGGCTGCGGATTTAATTGCTTGACAGGGGGGGAGTGAGAGGGTATTCTATCCTATAGCGCCGGACGCCGAGATCCGCAAATGCAGGAAGATCGTGAGTGTCATGTTCAATCTACCGCTTAAGAACAGGCCGCGCAGCAGGTCGCTCGTGATCGCCCTGGTGATCATGGCCGTTCTGCTGCCCCTGTGGTGGCAGGCGGGCAGCTGGTACCGGGATCGCCTGCTGGAAGAGAGGCGCACCCGGATCACGGGGCGCCTGTCCGTGCATTCCAATTTCCTGAGCACGGCGATCCATCAGCGCCTCGCCCTCCTGAAGGGGCTCAAGGCCTTTGCGGACGCGCACATCCTCTCAGGTGCGGAAATAGACGACGTCAAATTCAATGCTTTCGCACTGGTCCTCTGCAGCGGGACGAGGGGCATCCGCAGCGTTTCCATCGCCCCCGGGGGGATCGCCCGCTTCGTCTATCCCGCGCAGGGGAATGAAAGCCTGGTCGGCCAGGATCTGATCAACGACCGTCGCGCATCGATCCGCGCCGATGTGCAGCGCGCCATCCGTTCACAAAAAACGGTCCTGAGCGGTCCCTATTCGCTCCGTCAGAAGGGACTGCAGCTGATGGCGCGGCAGGCCGTCTACCGCGGCGAACACTTCTGGGGTCTTGTCTCCATCGATTGCGACATCACGGCGGCCTTCAGCGAAGCGGCGCTGGCCCCCGGCCCCGCCGACCTCGAAATGATTCTGCAGGACCGTGCCGGCCACATCCTGCACGGGAAAAAGACCGTCCTCGAGGGAAACCCCATATCGGCCAAAGTCGACATCCCCGACGGCCCCTGGAAGCTGGCGGCCGCCCCCCAGGGGGGATGGGACGCCGCCATCGAGAAATCCCTCAACCAGTTCCGGGGCATTACCTTCGCGATCCTTCTACTGCTGACCGCCCTGCTCTATTTCCTCCTGAGCTACCGGTCCCGGCTGAAGCTAGCCGTCCGGGAACGGACCGGCAGCCTGCAGCGATCTCTGACGAACCATCGCGAGGAGGAGGAAAATCTCAACCGGGTCCTTGTCAATTTGCGGCGGGCGATGCGGGGCACGCTCGAAGCGCTCGCCTTCGCCATGGAGGCGAAAGACCCTTACACATCGGGGCACCAGCGGCGGGTTGCGGATCTGGCGAGGACGATCGCGATGGAAATGGGGCTCCCCGAAGACGATATCGCCGGCATCCGCATGGCCGCGATCGTCCATGACATCGGGAAGATCTCCCTGCCGGCCGAGATATTGAGCAAGCCGTCACAGCTGGTCGAGGTGGAGTTCAATCTGGTCAAGACCCATGCCCAGAAAGGATATGACATCCTCAAGGAGATCGAGTTCCCCTGGCCCGTCGCGAGATTGGTGTGGCAGCACCACGAACGGATGAACGGGTCCGGTTATCCGCTGGGGATTTCGGGCGAGGAAATTCTGCTGGGGGCGCGGGTTCTGGCGGTGTCGGATGTGGTAGAGGCCATGACGTCACCCCGGTCATACCGGCTAATGCCCGGTCTGGAGGGGGCGCTGGAGGAAATCGCGACCAACCGGGGGACTCTCTACGACCCTGCCGTCGTCGACGCCTGCCTCCGCATCTTCAGGGAAAAGGATTTCCGTCTGGAGTAGGAAGGGACAAAAAAGCGCAAAGGAAAAGGGGATGCTGGTCCGGTGCTGGGGAGCGAGGGGATCCATTGCCGTTTCGGGCGAGCCGTACCTGAAATACGGCGGCGATACGCCCTGCATCGAGATCCGCACCGCGGACGACCGGATCGTCATCATCGATGCCGGGTCGGGCATACGGAGGCTGGGAAACCGTCTCACCGCCGAGGGACGGCTCGACTTCGCGATGATCTTCACCCATGCCCACTGGGATCATCTCATGGGTTTTCCCTTCTTCAAGCCCATATACCGGCGGGAGACGCACATCGCCATGTACGGCTGTCCATTCAGCCGTGAGTCGGTCAGGGAGATGATCTCCCGCATCATGGCGCCCCCCAATTTCCCGGTGAGCTATGACGACATACTGGCGGACATCACCTACCAGGAGTCCTGCGGGGAGGCTTTTTCGATCGGCGATCTGCGGGTGACCTCCATCCCCCTGAGCCACCCGAACCAGGGGATGGGATACCGGTTCGAACAGAAGGGGAAGTCCTTCGTCTTTCTCACCGACAACGAACTGTCCTACCGGCATCCCGGCGGCATGGCATACGAAGACTACGTCGCCTTCGCCGGAAAGACGGACCTGCTCATCCATGATGCCGAGTTCCTTCCCGGGGACTACCCCCAGACCAGGACCTGGGGCCATTCGGTCTTTACGGATGCGCTGCGGCTCGCCCTCGATGCCGGGGTTTCCCGTTTCGGCCTGTTTCATCACAACCAGGACAGGACCGACGGGGACATGGACGAGATGGTGGCCGAGTGCCGGAAGATCGCATCCGGCCGTCCCCTGGAATGCTTTGCCGTGCGCCAGGACATGGAAATTACCATTTAAAGGAGTACAGACCATGAAGCAACGCCAAGAAAAGCCCACCGACCGAAGAACATTCCTTGGAATCTCCGCGAAGGCCCTATCGCTCACCGCGCTTCTGCAGCTCGGCCTCCCCTTCCGGGCCGCGGCGAACGCCCCTCAGGAGGTCCGCCTCTCCTACGAGGCGGCCTCCAAGAACCTGACGGTCCGGATCACCCACGGTTCAGCCTGGCCCGCTTTTCATTACATCGAAAAGGTCGAGATCAAAAAGGGCGGCAAAACCGTCTCCTCGACCGAGTACAGCAGCCAGCCCGCCCAGGAGACCTTTTCCTATGTGTATCCCGTCGAGGCATCCCCGGGGGACCTGCTCGAGGTCCGGGTGAGCTGCAGCATTTTCGGGTCCTCGACGGAAAAGCTGACCGTGAAATGAGGTAACGCCCCATGCCCCTTTTTCTGTTGCATGCCTTGCTGATGATGGCGGGATTCCTCACCGTCTTTGCCGCCCTGACCGTCGCCATGACGCAGAGGCGCAAGAAATGGTGGCTCAAGACCCACAAGGCCCTGGGCCTGACCGGGTCCTCGCTGATCCTGCTGGGGGCGATCACGGCGATCGCGGCCGTTTCGGCCACCCCGCAGGCGCATCACCTCCGTTCCCCCCACACCTGGCTGGGCGCCGCCACGGTCCTGGCGGTGATCATCACCCCGACCCTGGGCCTGCTGCAGTTCAGGATCCCCCGCAAGGTGGAAACCCTCCGTGTGGCCCATCGCCTTTCGGGCCGGATCGTGAACCTCATGGCCCCGGTCGCCATCCTGCTGGGTCTGCGCGTGGCGGGAATCGTCTAGGAGGGCAGCCCCGGACGAGGAGCGACCCATGTTTCCGCCCGCCACAAAGGAGGAAGCCCAGCGGCTCGGCTGGGACCGGCTCGACGTGATCCTGGTCTCCGGGGACAGTTACATCGACAGCCCCCGGGTGGGCGTTTCGGTCATCGGGCAGCGTCTGCTCAAGGCCGGATACC
>JBFMBA010000338.1:0-9542 GCA_040755475.1 Thermodesulfobacteriota bacterium | reverse complement strand
AAGACAACCGAGACCCCGACCAAGACAACCGAGACCCCGACCAAGACAACCGAGACCCCCGGCAAGACCATAACCACAGAGACACCGGGTGGCTTTGTGGAGATCAACAAGCCGAGGGGGGGAAAGGCCGGCCCCTCCTCCGGGCCCGATGACCCGCTTTACCACTCCAAGGGGACATGGGGGCAAAGCTACGACGACCAGTGGGGATTGAAGCGGATTGGCTTTACGCCGAAGGAGGATACAAACTCGGCATGGAATCTCGTCGGCTCCGCCAATGCGCCGGTCATCGTGGCGGTGATCGATACCGGCATCGACGCTGCCCATCCCGAGCTTGCGGGGAAGCTATGGATGAATCACAGGGAGATCCCGGGAAACGGGAAAGACGATGACAATAACGGCTATATAGATGATGTATACGGCTGGAACTTCATAGACAACAACAACAACCTCACCGATCTCAACGGACACGGCACCGTGAATGCAGGGATCATCGCGGCCGCCGCCAACAACGGGATCGGCATCGCGGGGATAAACCCCAATGTCAGGATCATGCCGCTCAAGGCCTTGGATTTTGACATCAACGGGGGAAGCATCGAGACGGCCAGGGCCATCCTCTATGCGGTTGACCACGGGGCGAGGGTGATCAACGTGAGCATCGGGGGTAGTCAGTATTCGAGGTTCGAGGAGATGGCCATCAACTACGCCAATGAAAAGGGGGTTGTCGTCGTCGTTGCGGCGGGGAATGAAGGGGCAGAGACAGAGGAGGCATTCCCTGCCGGGCTGAAGAATGTCATCACCGTTGCCGCTACAGACAGCAACAACAGAAGAACGAACTTCTCAAACTGGGGAAAGGGCATCAGCATTGCGGCCCCCGGTGTGGATATCCTCTCCCTCAGGGCGAGGGGGACGGATATCCTTCTCATATCGGGCCCCAAGGACTACAAGCCCGGCTTTGCCTTTGTCGGCAATGATAACAATTACTACAGGGCAACGGGCACATCGTTCTCCGCACCGCTTGTAAGCGGCGTGGCGTCCCTGCTTCTCTCCCGTAACCCCAAACTCACGGGGGAGCAGGTGAAACGCATGATACTCAACTCCGCGGACGATATCGAGATGCCCGGTTGGGACCAGTACACGGGGTACGGTCTTCTCAATGCCGGGAAGGCCCTTAAAGCGGATCCCGATTATTATACCGATGCCAGGATAAGCAGGATCGCTCCTGTAAGGAAAAACGGAAAGATGGTGATTGGTGTGTACGGCACCGCCGAGAGCTCCGACTTCGAAGAGGCGTGGGTGGAGGCGGGCTTCGGAGAAAAACCGGAGGAATGGGAGAAGGCAGGCGAGACGATAGAGAAAGAGGTGAAAGAGGGGCTGATTGCGGAAGTCACGCCGGGAGTCTTTACAAAGAGGGGTCAATGGTCTCTGCGGCTGATGGTAAAGACGAAGAGCCATGGGATCAAGGAGGCGTGGGGCAGGATCAAGATCAATTAACGGCCCGATGGGTCATGTTGCGACAACGAAGAAAGGAGCCTTGTCATGAAATATCCGAGAATTCTCTTAACATTCATCCTGGCCACGGTCATTGCCCTCTGGAGCGTTCCCGTCGGCGCTGTGCTTACAGAGCATAAGGTAATCAGTCCGAAGGGCGAGCCCGTGCCGAATACCGAGGTGACGATATTCGACGAAAAGGGCAAGGAGATCGGCAAGAAGAAAACGGATGACAAGGGGGTGCTCGTCTATGATTTCCCGGGCAAGGGAAAATACGACCTGAAGTGGCCGGGAGGGACGCAGACGTTGGAAATCCCCGGGTTCTGGACCCCCGCGACAATGGCCATCGCAGGTGGTTTGGGTCTTGGTGCAGTCGTAGGGGTGGCAAGTTCCGGCGGCGGAAGCGGTGGCGGCAGCGGTGGCGGCAGCGGCACAACAGGCAGCACAGTACCCGGCAGCGCCGAGATCCCGGGGACATATTCGTTCAACGGAACAGAGGTCAGTGATCCCTGCAATATCGGTTCCTCGACGATAAGCAATTCAAGTGTACCTTTTACAGCGAGTAACAGCACGGTCAACATCCACTCGTCCACCACCATGACCGGACAGTACAATTCGTCTACTGGAAGCTACACCGGCTCCGGAACACATGGCTACCTCAAGGAAACATTTAACGGGACCTTTATGAAAAACGGCGCCATCACAGCCAAGGGCAGTCTGTTCTTCGAGTATCTTTACGGTTCAGCCGCCGGCTGTATTGTCAACTACAACGCCACATATACCAAACAGTGACAGTTGCTTTGTCGAAATGTTCATCGTGTTCTTATCGAAGATCGGTTGCGGAAAAGTTGAGGTCACTATGTTTCAGCGGATAGTTGCATGTATCAGCGTATCCGCCATAGCGCTTGGTTGCCAGGCAACCGCAGTTTCAGCGGCAACTATGATTGCTTCTGAAAAGGTTTCCCGAACAGCGATCTCCCTTACCCTCGAGAAGGCCATCGGTCTGGCGCTCCGTGTGAACCGGGGCATCGCCACCTCGCGATACGGCATGGAGAATCAGCGGTTTTCCCTGGAGGCGGCGAAATCCGAATTCGATATGAAAATCCTGCCGCTGGCAGGCGCGGGCGTCCAGGGAACGAACACCGACAGCTACGGCAACCTCAGCCTGGGTGCGACGGTTCAGAAAAAATTCAACTGGGGGGCGACAGGTTCCGTCGGACCCAACGTTCTGTGGTCCGGCGGTGATTACGGGACGGGGATACATGTCTCCCTGAAACAGCCCCTTCTGAAGGGATCGGGAAAGGAGGTCAATGAAGACCGAATCAAAGGTTCTCTTTATGCCCTCGACTCCTCCAGCAGGGTATTGAACCAGACCGAGATCTCAACCGTTCTGGAAACGATCGCCCTGTTCCACGAGGCAGTTCGGCAGGAGAGGCTGATCCGAATGTATGGCGATATGGGTCGACGCCTCCAGGATTATGCAGAGGTGGCTAGGGCCAAGGAAAAAGTCGGCCTGGCCACACCGATGGATACCTATCGCGCGGAGATCCGCCTGAAGGACGCGGAAACGTCGCGGACACAGGCCGTCGAGGCGTATCAGGATGTGAAGGATCGCCTCAAAAGCATTCTTTCCCTTTCCCTGCAGCAGGAAGTAACGCTCGTTTCACCCGACACCGTTGCGAGGCCGTCCATCTCATCCGATGAAGCGGTGCGCATCGCCCTGGCCGGCAGACTTGAGCTGCTGCAGGCCGAGGCGGACATCAAGGAAGCGGAGAGAAAGGCCGCTGTCCTGAAACACAATGTGCTGCCGGAGCTCAATCTTGTCTTCGACTACACCGACACCTGGGCTATGAAAGGCGCGAATTACGGCAGGGTCAACGATATGGGTTTCTGGGGACTCCGGCTGGAGAGCACAACCGACCTTTTCCGTACCTCCGAAAAACTCGCCTATCAGCAGGGACTGCTGAACCTGCAGAGCGCGCGGATAAACCTGGAAAACAAAAAAGACGAAATCCGGCGACAGGTTCGCATGCAGGTGACGGTCTTGAGGGAGCTGCAGGAGAGAATAGCACTCCGCAAGGAACAGATCACCCAGGCGGAAGGCAAACTGGCGCTGGCCCAGGTGAAATTCTCCCACGGATTTACGGACAACTTCAACTTGATCGAGGCTGAAACCGAACTCCAGAGCGCCAAAGTCAATCTTCTTTCCGCGGAAACCGAATCGAATGTGGGTGTTTTTAGGCTGCAGGCAGCTATGGGCATCCTTCTGAAGGGCAGCTGATCGATGAGTCGTCATTCATTTACGAAAATAATCATCGGGATTGGATCTGGTTTGTTGCTGCTCATTTTCATCATCAGCCAGGCGGTCACGTCAAATTCCCGGGAGGAAGAGATCCAGCTTGCGACGGTCGCCTTTGCGGACTTCGACATCAAGGTGAACACCATCGGCACACTGGATGCTGACAGATCCTTCATGATCTCCTCCAGTGTCAAAGGCGACAAGGGGAAGATCATTTACCTGATCGACGACGGGCGGATGGTCAAAGCGGGCGATGTGCTTCTGCGTTTCGATCCCACACCCTTCGAAGATGAGATCCTGCGCCTCTCCGGGGAGCTGCGCAGCCGTGACGCCACATTGGAAGCCGTCATGCAGAACCTGGAATGGGAGAAAAGTCAGGCCGAGGGCGCTGTCCACACGGCCGAGTTCAACCTTCGGGACGCCCGGCAGGAGTACGAGCGTTATCGGGGATATATAAAAGACCTCGAGGATCTGGGGAAAAAAGGTCACGACTATCCGACGGAAATCTTCCAGGCGAAGAAGAAGGCCGAGCAGCTTCTCTCAAAACTGCAGAAGGCGGAGGTCGATCTGAGCCAGGTGGCCCAGGAGAGGACGTTCAAAGTGGCCGGCGCTATCGCGTCGGCCAAGAAGGCGCAGAGCGAAAAGGAGACGACGCAACTGACACTGGGAGAAGCCAGGGATCAACTGAGGAGGACGGAGGTCCGGGCACCTTTTGCGGGCATCGTCGTCCATTATGAGATATTCCGCGACGGTCAGAAGCGTAAGCCCCGCATCGGCGACACGGTTTGGCAGAACCAGCCGTTGCTGTACCTGCCGGACATATCCGCGATGGTTGTAAAAACACAGGTCCGTGAGCTTGACCTGTATAAAATCAAGAGCGGGCAGCGTGCCTCTATCCGGGTGGATGCCTTCCCCGATAGCGTGTACACGGGTGCGGTGACCACGATCGGGGCGCTAGGGGTGGAAAGAACCGAGAGAAGCCGGGGGGAAAAGTACTTCCAGCTCTCCGTCGCCATGAAGGGCTCCGATAGCAGGCTTCGGCCCGGCATGACGGCCCGGGTTTTCATCCTTGCCGACAGTGTGAAAAAGGTGCTTTGCGTCCCGATTCATGCCGTATTCGATGAGAACGGTCAGAAACACTGTTTTGTGAGCCAGGGGAAACGATTTAAAAAAGTGAATGTCGTCCTCGGAAAGAACAACGAGGATCTGGTGGAAATTCTTTCCGGACTCAAAGTGGCCGAGCGAGTTGCTCTGGTGAAACCCTCAGCGGAATCTGTCATACAATAGCCGTACAATATAAAAGGAACCCGATAATCGATTCCCGAGTCGTGATGACGGACGCATTGATCAAAGCATCGAACCTTTTCAAGAACTTCATGATCGGTTCGACGACGCTGGAGGTTCTCAAGGGGATCAACCTTTTCATCCGAGGGGGTGAATTTGTCGCAATCATGGGGGCATCGGGATCCGGAAAATCGACCCTTCTGCATATTCTGGGTTGTCTCGATCGGCCCACATCGGGGGCTTATCTCTTTGCCGGTCAGGATACGGCCACACTATCCGACCGGCAAAGGTCCCGTGTCCGTGCCCGATCCGTTGGATTCATCTTTCAGAATTTCCATCTGCTGCCGCAGCTCGATGTCTTCGAGAATGTGGAGTTGCCTTTCCAGTATTCCGACGAAGATGATCTGATCGTCAAGGAAAAAGTGATGGAAGCGATCGCGCAGGTCGGTATGACGGACCGTATCGGGCATCGACCCGCCGAGCTTTCCGGGGGTGAGATGCAGCGGGTGGCCATTGCCAGAGCGATCGTCACGTCACCGACACTGCTCCTTGCCGACGAGCCCACAGGGAATCTCGACTCGCGGACAGGCAGGGATATACTGCTGATTTTTAAAAAACTTCACATGAATGGAGCAACCATCATTCTGGTAACCCATGACCGCGAAGTGGCCGCCTATGCCCAGAAAGTCGTTATGCTCAAAGATGGTCGTTTTACCAGTGAGAAGGACGCTGCATGTTCAGACTGAAGCGACAGATCAAGCTGGCTTTCCGCTCGCTCTTACGCCATACACTGCAGTCCGCCCTAAGCATCCTGGGGGTTATCTGCGGGGTGATGACCGTACTGGCGATGATTTCCATCGGCGAAGGCGCAAAAAGACAGGCCATCAGCCAGATCGAGCAGCTTGGAACCCGGAACATTTACATCAGGCATATCGATCTGACGGAAGCGCAAAAAGCGAGCGCCGTCGGGAGACGGTCCCGAAGCCTGTCGGTCGAAGATGCGCAAAGACTGAAAGCCGGGTGCGCGGCAGTTCGTGATATTGCGTGTATCCGGGAGATCAGGGCTTCGACGGTCGGGCCAGGGCAGACGATCATGCCTCAGATCATTGCCTGCACGGCCAATTATGGCGCATTGAACCTTCTCCCGATTGCGCAGGGCCGTTTCCTCAACAATCATGATATCGTAAGCAGGGAGAAGGTCTGCGTCGTAGGCAACAGTATCGCCGTGAAACTGGGCCTGACAGGGACCAGCGGTGCCTTGCTGCGTATCGAGGAAGAGCTGTTCAGGATCGTCGGTATCCTGGAAAAGATGGACGACAGGGTAACCAGGAGCGCCACGGTTTCGCCCCGAGACTTCAATGAGATGATCTTTCTGCCCCTCGGTGCGGAAGCTTCTGTAGACCGCTATGAACAGAGAGCTACCACCCCGCCTGATACACCCGAATTGACGGAGATGATTCTGCAGATCCATTCCGTTGCCCAGGTGACAAAGGCATTTTCCGTTGTGAAGAGAATCATGGGCATCCGCCATGACGGAGTGGAGAATTACCAGATCGTCGTCCCTCAGGCGCTCCTGCAGCAGGTTCGGAAAACGCAGCGGACATTTAACATGATCCTGGGAAGCATCGCGGGCATGTCTCTTCTGATAGGCGGAATAGGCATCATGAACATCATGCTGGCTACCGTTGTGGAACGCACGCGGGAAATCGGAGTTCGTCAGGCGGTCGGGGCAACCAGAGAGAATATCGTCAGCCAATTTTTGATCGAGGCGGTTCTGATGACTTTTACGGGCGGCGTACTTGGTGTTCTCGCCGGATTGATCACTGTGGGGTTTATCGCCTCCTTTGCCGGTTGGCAACCTGTCATCACTTCATGGTCGATACTGCTGCCGCTGACGACCTCCATCTTGATCGGTATTTTTTTCGGCCTGTATCCGGCATACCGGGCCGCCGGCATTGATCCCGTGGCGGCTCTGCGGAACGAACTTTCCTAGTTCGTTGATCTAAGTGATCGTCTCGCCTATGTTCCTCTTCAAGACTGCGCCATCTACAGCCTGTACCATGCTCCCCGTTTCACGTTGTGGATGATGGCGGTCGAGATTGTCTCGTCGGTAACGAGGGTTGTTGAGCAGAAGGGAGGGACGATCACACCGTGACCATCGTGAAGCTCCCCTTCCCTGACCATTGCCCCCGGTTGAATAAATTCATCGAGCCTGGCGACGCTCCACGCCCCCGCCAGGCCGTCGCTGGGTGCTCCTTCGATCAAGAAGAGCGAGGGGTAGTGCACGATACAATTTCCCATCGCTATTTTGAGGCAATCATTGGCTTTTGGGGGGGACAGCAAAGAGAAAAGTGGGGACAGAGTGGGGACTGGACTCCCCAAAAAAGATCTATGTATTCTTGAAAGTGGTGCCCCTGCCGCGATTCGAACGCGGGGCCTGCGGATTAGGAATCCGTCGCTCTATCCTTCTGAGCTACAGGGGCGAGGGTGCTGGTCTGAAAGAGGAATCCGTCTAACACGCTTTGTGGCGGGTGTCAATACAGGATATCCGGGATGTCCATATCCCTTGTTCAGACACCTAGAACGTAGACACCAGGAGCGTTGATCGCCTCAAACCTGGTAGATTTTCCGGGAGGGGAGCTCGATGCAGGTCAGGCGGCCGCCGTAGACCGCCCCCGTGTCGATGCCGATCTTGTTGCTCTCGATCAGGGGCTCGTGGAAGGGGGTATGACCAAAGACAACGGTCTTGCCGAAATCCCAGTATACATCATAGAATTCCGAACGGATCCAGAGCATATCGTCGGGCGACTGCCGGGCGATGGGGATACCCGGTCTGAGCCCTGCGTGGACAAAGACGTATTCCTCCCTTTCATGGCAGAAGGGCAGGGAGAGGAGAAAATTCAGATGGTCCGTCGGAAAGCCTCTCCCCGCGCGGGCATCGGCCAGGGACAGACCGTAGGAGTCGAGGGTGGTCCGGCCGCTGTTGTACAGGAACAGCTCCTCGTCCTGCCCCCTGAGGTAATAATTGAGGAACATGGATTCGTGGTTTCCCCGAAGGCAGACCAGATTCGGGCACTGTTGCTTGAGATCGAGGAGCCTGTCGATCACCCCCCGCGCATCCGGTCCGCGGTCGATGTAGTCCCCCAGGAAGATGAGGGTGTCTCCGGCACCGTCGATGCCGAACCGGCCGAGGAGCAGATCCAGCCTGTCGCTGCAGCCGTGGATGTCGCCGATGGCCAGTACCCTTCCTGTCATCTGTGAAACCCTCCGGTGAGGCTCACCGCCCGCACCCGCGGGGCGGATTTCTCCTCTCTGATGAAAACGCTGCGCCACTTATAGCACAAAAATGAAACCGTTTGTCCGGCAGGGTGCGGGCCGAGATCACCCGGCCGCGGCACATGCGGTGCCCTTGGCCTGGGCGGGCGACTGACCCGCGCGCCGCACTGGGGCGGGTGGAGAACTTCACCGTGTCAGCGGCCGTTTCCTGCGAAGAGCGCTTCGACGAACTCGCCGGCTCTGAACGGTCTCAGATCGTCCATCTGCTCGCCGACGCCGATGTAGCGAAGCGGGATGTTCAGCTCCCGGGCGATCCGGATGATCACTCCCCCCTTCGCGGTCCCGTCCAGCTTCGTCAGGATCAGACCCGTGACGCCGATCTCGTCCCTGAACATCCTTGCCTGGGTGATGGCGTTCTGACCGGTGGTCGCATCCAGGACGAGCAGGACCTCGTGGGGCGCTCCGGGGTGCTCCCGCCCCATGATCCGCTTCATCTTCTTGAGCTCGTCCATCAGATTGACTTTCGTGTGGAGGCGTCCCGCCGTGTCGACGATGACCGGTCCGGGGGGGCCGGCCTTTGCGGCGCGGATGGCGTCATGAACCACGGCGGCGGGATCGGCGTTCGCTGCCTGACGGATCAGCGGGGCATCCACCCTTTTTGCCCACACGTCGAGCTGTTCGATCGCGGCCGCGCGGAAGGTGTCCGCGGCGACGAGCGTGACCCTGTGCCCCTCCGATTTCAGGCGATGGGCGAGCTTTCCGATCGTCGTGGTTTTCCCCGTGCCGTTTACCCCGACGACCATGATCGTGAAGATTTCGCCGGGCGGAATCAGCAGGGGGGCTTCGTTGCGACGCAGGATCTCCTGAATCGTTTCCCGGAGAACCCTCCGGAGCGTATCGGGGCTGCCGAGCTCTCTGCGGCGGACCTTGTCCTGCAGGGAGGCGATCAGTTCACCGGCGAAGACCGGGCCCACGTCGGCCGCGATGAGGATCTCTTCCAGCTCGTCGAAAAGCGCCTGATCGATCTGCTTGCTTCCGAGGAGGATGTCGTCCACGTCGGTCAGGAGGAGTTTGCGGGTTTTGGCAAGCCCCGACTTCAAACGGTCGAAGAGCCCTTTTTTTTCAATGCCCTGCGTCATATTTCTGCCTTGTAAAGGGGTGTTTGAACTGTATTCCGGCGACAAGCATAGGGGGA
>JBFMBA010000337.1:0-5676 GCA_040755475.1 Thermodesulfobacteriota bacterium | reverse complement strand
AGATATGAAGAAAGCCAAAGCACCCCCAGGCAATGAGGAGCTCGTGAATCAGCTTTGCAAAATCGACGAAAGTGAAAGCCTTGAATTCAAAAGAGTCTCCGGGAAAATGGTGCATAAGGCCCTGGAGACCATCGTGGCTTTCGCCAACACCGACGGCGGCTTTCTGATTCTGGGCATGGAGGACACGAAGAAGGCCAAAGGAGCGAATCGTCTCTACGGCATCCAGGAGAATTCCGAAGCGGTCGATGAACTCCATGAACTGGCAGCCCAGCGGATTACCCCGCCGATAGATGGCATCACCTGGCGAAGGTTGCCCTGCACCCTGCGGGACGGCACTGCCGGGGAGATCATTATCGTCGCCGTTCAGAAGAGTGCAAAAGTCCATTCAATTGTCGCCGACGGGACATGGAAGCGCCTGCAAAAAGGAAATCGCGAGATGACCGCGGGTGAGATCAATGAACTCTGTTTTGCCCGCGGAGTGATCAGCGCGGAAGGGGAATTGGCCGATCTTCCCTTCGAGCTGCTGGATACGGATGTCTGGAAGATTTACTGCGCCTCTCGTGAACTCATGTCCGGCGACATCAAGGACCGAATGTTCCGCATCGGTCTGGCCAAAAAGAGGGGCAAAGAGATCCTGCCGACCAAGGCGGCTGTCCTCCTTTTCGCCGAAGACCCCTCGGGTATTCTGGCCGGCAAGGCCGCCATCCGAATTTTCCACTATTCGGGGCTGAAGATCGAGCACGGCCCGGTCCCCAACCTGCTAAAGACGCCAAAGACCATCAGCGGCCCCTTGGTTCGCCAGATTGCCGCTGCCTATGACTATGTGCTCAACGAGATTGCCGCTGGTCTGACCCTTGCGTCCTCCGGTTTTGAGACGGTGCATCGCTACCCGACCCGCGTGATCAAGGAATCTTTGACCAATGCGGTGATCCATCGGGATTATCACATCAATCGCGACATTCATGTCCGGATATTCGACAATCGCATCGAAGTGGAAAGCCCTGGCCTCTTTCCCGCGCACATCAATGCAGCGAACATCCGGCAGGCCCCTTCGTTCAGCCGCAATCCCCTGATCGTGAACCATCTTCGTGAGTTTCCGGCGCCGCCGAATATCGATGCGGGCGAGGGGGTCCGAATGATGTTTTCCACCATGCAGGCCGTCGGCCTCTATCCGCCCATTTACCTTTCTTCTCCCTATCTGGAGCATGATGCCGTCATGGTCATGCTCCGCAACGAAGAGCGCCCTGCCGTATGGGAACAGGTCAGCGATTGGATCGATCGCAACGGGTCCATCAGCAACCGCGAGTTGTGCCGGATTGCCGGCATAGACACGCTCAAGGCTTCAAAGATGCTGAAGAAATGGGTGAGTGCTGAGATGCTGGTGCCGGATACGAGCAAGGGCAAACGGGGGACTCGATACATGAGGCCGGGTGGTAGCTATGCGCAGCAATCCTTTCTTTCATTATCCGAGTTGGTGGATAATAAGCGAAAATCCAGGGAATAACTCAATAAGAACAAATTGTAACGGTTCTGATTATTATCCAGGCTAGATATTGCCTTATCACCAGTAGTCATCTCTATGTAGAAGTGGCTTTGAAGTTGTTCATCACCGAGTGAATCTTAGCTTGGAGTCGGATCCGTCAGACTCGGACAATTTCTGCTCTCCAGGGCTTGTAGTGTAGCAGAGCACGAAAGCGAGACCCTACATAACCATGATGACCGACGGATGCCTGCGCAGTCGGTTGTAAATATTGAGGCGGACCGGTTCGCTCTCGACGGTCAGCTCAACGTTCAGGCAGTGGTATGCGCCGCCCTTGCTGCTCCGGGAGGGGGTGACGGTATGCCCGCATCCCCCCATGACTTCCGTAATGGCGCCTCTGAGCGCCTCAGGGTCGCGGCCGATCACCTTGTAGACCCAGGAGCAGGGGTATTCGATTCGGGCCTTGCATTCGTTTTCGCTCATGCGCGCCTCTCCAGGAAGGCACCGATCACGGCCGCCGTTTCGTCGATCAACGCGGCGCCGGCTTCTTCAGACCCCCAATGCGGACCGTGCAGTTCGAAGGGAACCACGTCCACCGCAGCTTGAAAGGTCTGATCGATGTTGGCGATCACCTTCTCCCTCCGGGTCGTCACTTGGGCGTGCGCGCCGTAGCTGTCCCCCGGTGCCTCGTTGGATCCGAAATCATCGATCAGCAGGATCCGCCGGACCGACGACGGTGGGAGCTGAGACTTCAGGATTTCCCAGAAGCGCCGTGACTCCTTCAATGCGCCCAGATCGGCGGAGTTGGCAACCAGGAACCCGGATGCGGGGGGTGAGGCAGAGGGCTTGCCCCTTCCCGATCGCCTTGCGGGAATGCCCCAGGAATCCAGATAGCCGATGATCATCCCCGTCGCCTCCGCGTAGTGGTCCGTGGAGACCGCCGTCACGGCGGCAGGATGTCCGCTCAGGCCGGTGAGCGCGGGCCGCCAGTGCGGATCGATCCGTGAAGCCGCAAGGTACAGGTCCACGAAACGGCACGCCGCCGATTCGATCGCAGCCGTCGGGGCGCCGGGGGCAAGATCCAGGGACGCGATCCGCCCCGCCATGACCTTCGCGTAACCGATGGATGTGGTGCTGCCTTCGATCCAGGTGGGGTCCACGATCTTTTCCCAGAAGATCTCCGGCGTCGAGACCCCCAGGGCGGCCAGGCCGCTCCCGTCAAGGGCGCGGGTCAGGTGGTCCGGCCGGCCGAAGCGGGGCGCCGCCAGGCTGAGCGTGCCGCAGTAATCGATGATCACCAACTTTTCTGGTGGCATTAACATATCGATCCCTTCATGCGATCCGGCAATCTGATCCCGGAAGCGCGCATTGGAGGTTTTTCGGGGCCCCCTGCCCCCACAGCACCGCGCTTTTTACGGAAAATGAGGGACAGCTCCCTCATTTTCCTGCGGCAAAATAGGGAGCTGTCCCCATTTTCCCCCATTTTCCGTTGCGCGAAGCGAGGAGGAGCAGGGTCGAAAAATGTCCAGCGCGCGGAGGGATCAAGATGTCCAAAGCATATATCAAAATACTTCTTCAGGCAAAAAATCGCTGTTCAACGGTCGCTTCTTCTCGCCAACGCCGCGGCGATGATATCGGTAAGCGCCCGGGATGCCGCCTGGGGGTCGGCCGCGGCGCAGACGGCCGATACAACGGCGATGCCGTCGGCGCCTGCCATAATCGCCGCTTCGGCGTTTGCCGCGCTCAGACCGCCGATTCCGACGAGAGGATGGCGGGAGAAGGCGTGAATCCTGGCGAGCCCCTCCAGTCCCCAGGGCTCCTTGGTATCCGTCTTGGTGGGCGTGGCAAAGACAGGGCTCACGCCGAGGTAATCACAGTCGAGCGCCTGCGCCCTTTCCACGTCCTCCCAGGTCTCCACGGAAAGGCCGACGATGGCGCCCGGCCCCATCAGCCTCCGGGCCATATGGTAAGGCATGTCGCTCTGTCCCACATGGACGCCGTCGGCCCCCACGGCGAGAGCGACATCGATGCGGTCATTGATGAGCAGCGGAACGCGAAAGGGCGCCAGCAGGGACTTGATTTGCGCGGCCTCCTCGACGAAAAGGCGGGTCGTGAACTCCTTTTCCCGAAGCTGCACACAGCTCACACCGCCCCGAACCGCCTGGAGAACCACTTCGGCCAGCGGCTTCGCGCCGCACAGGCCGCGGTCGGTGACGAAATACAGCCCTTTCATGGCCGATGCCTCCTCCCCCGGGCTTGCGCTGCGAAGCCTATCCCCCCTTTGCTTACCGGCCCGCTTCCAGCTTCAGGAGCCGTCCGATATCCTCGGCGCAGAGCCGGTAAAGGGCATCCAGGAAATGGACCTGGAGGCTGCCGGGCCCTGCCGAGACGGCCGCCGCGATCTCACCGGCGATCCCCATGACGGCCATCGCTTCGGAGGCGGCCGCCGCCGCATCGGAGACGACAGCGGCAAAGGCGCCGCAGAGGGCGCTCGCCGTGCAGCCCAGACCCGTGACCCGGGTCATCATCACATGGCCGTTCCGCCCCCGGATGACCCCCGCGCGACCGATGGTGTAGTCGGTTTCGCCGCTGATGCAGACGACCGCGCCGCATTCCGCGTGCAACGCCCGCCCGAGATCCACGGCTGCGTCCGAGGAGGCGCTGCTGTCCACCCCCTTGGTCCTTGTGTCGCTGTCGAGGAGCGCCATGATCTCAGAGGCGTTCCCGCGGATGATGTCCGGCGGAACCGCCCTGATCAGTTCGCGCACCGCCCCCGTCCGGTAAGCGGTCGCCCCTGCCCCCACGGGGTCCAGGACGATCGGTATCCGGCGTTTCCGCGCCGCCTGGGCCGCCCGGAACATGGCCCGGATCCAGGCCGGACTCAACGTGCCGATGTTCATCACGAGGGCCGAGGCGATCCCGACCATCTCCTCCATCTCCTCCTCGGCGTGGGCCATCACCGGCGAGGCGCCCAACGCGAGCAGGGCATTGGCCGTGCTGTTCATGACGACGTAATTGGTGATGTTGTGGACGACGGGCCCTTTTTCGCGTATCGTCCGGATATCCGACCAGATCGCGTCAGCCGTGATGCTCATCGGTTTTCCCCCTCTTTCGTACAAATGTCGGGACACCCGCCCGGACGTCCGGGCTTTCAGGTTCACTTCGCCGCAGGGGTCATCGCTGCGACAGGAGAAATCCCTGCTCCAGCATGCGCGTGAGGAGCGTCTCCGCCCGCAGGGGGTTGAAGGCGCCGCACTCGCAGCACTTGGCCATCATCCGGGCCGCCTGCTTCGGCGTCATCCGCCGGAGCCGCACCTGCTCGATCATCTTCCGGATGAGATTGAAAGAGACCATCCCGTGGCCGCACATCGTATTGAACTCCATGACCTCCCGCTCCGGCAGGCGGTCTTTCGCCCCCCAGATGCCCAGGGAGTGCTCCGCGCTGTGACGGGTGATCCCCGCCTTCCGGCAGCAGGCCTTCACCTCGTCGAGCAGTCCGCTGATGTTGATGCAGATGCCGAGATCCGCCCGGATCAGATCCTCCACGACCCGCTGGAGGGTCTCGATGTCGGTGAAGACGGCGGCGGCCACCGTGCCGTCCTCCAGCCCGGCGATGAGCCGGTCGATGACGATATCGTCCTGGTGCAGGCTTCCCTGCTTGACGTCGCCCATGTTCACCGGATCGTGCTTCTGGCAGATCCGGAGAAATTCCCGGATCTTCGGGGCGGCGCCCTCCCGATTTTTCCCTTTGGCCGTATGGACGAAGATGACGTAGTCGCGTTTGAGATCGTCCCGGTTACCCTTGCGATGAAGCGTGTTGGTCATGCCGCCTCCTCCCTGAAGAGCGGCCTGCCCAGGCCGAGATTCGTCTTGCCGTTCGGCGAAAGGGGATAGCCCGCCTTGCGCACCCACTCCTCATGGGGGATCGAACCGTCGGGGAGGCAGCGGGAGGCGACCCCGACGCTCATGACCGTATCGATCTCATGCTGCACCTTCTCCAGCGCCGACAGAAAAGCGGGGATCTTTTCCATCACCGTCTTGAATTCGATGATGGCGGACAGGACCTTTTCGTCCAGGATGCCTTCCCTGAGGCGTCCCGTCGTCTGGTCGGCAATCAGATGGGTTACCGGGTTCTCCGGTTCGAACACCGGTCCGAGAGGCGCAAGCGCCATGGCCACCTTTTCGATGTCCCGGAA
>JBFMBA010000336.1:0-9390 GCA_040755475.1 Thermodesulfobacteriota bacterium | reverse complement strand
TCTCCGGAGATCATCCTGTCGGATTACTCCCTGCCCTCCTTCGACGGGTTGTCGGCGCTGCAGCACGCTGTGAAACGCTGTCCGGACGTGCCCTTCATCTTTGTGTCCGGGGCGCTGGGCGAGGAAACAGCCATTGAACTGCTCAGGCAGGGGGCGACCGATTATGTATTGAAGAACCGGTTGTCCCGTCTGGGCCCTGCCGTCTCGCGGGCACTCGAGGAAGTGAAGGAACGAAAAGAAAGGAAAACAGCGGAGGAGGAGCTGAAAAAAAGGGAACAGGCGCTGGAATTGAAATCCCGGGGGCTTGAGGAGGCCAATACGGCACTGAAGGTCCTGCTTCAACACCGGGAGGAAGACAAAGCAGTCCTTGAGGAGCAGGTGTTGGCAAACGTACGAAAATTGGTGCTGCCGTACCTAGAAAACCTGAAACGCCTTCACTTAAACGAACGGCAGGCCGCCCAACTGCGGATGGCGGAAGAGAACCTGAAGAAGATCGTATCGCCTTTTTTGCACAACCTGACATCGAGTTATCTCGATCTGACCCCGAGGCAGATTCAGGTGGCCAATCTGGTCAAGGAGGGAAAGACCACCAAGGAGATGACTGAAATTCTCAATATTTCGGCAACGGCGGTGGATTTTCACAGAAAGAGCCTTCGCACCAAGTTCGGCATCAAAAACAAAAAGACCAATCTGATGGCTTTTCTGACGTCCCTCTCCTGACCGGTGCCAGGGATTTTACCTTATTGAAAGGGACCGAAGTTGACATCCGGTCGGACGGCAGGCTCGATCTGTCCGACGATGCGCTCGCAGGGCTGGATATCGTCGTTGCGTCCGTTCACTCGGGCTTCAGACAGTCGCGGGAACAGATAACGAAACGCCTCCTTTGGCAATCAGGAGTCCCTGTGTGAGTGTGATTGCCCATCCCACGGGCCGCCTCATCGGCGAGCGGGATGCCTATGACGTCGATCTGGAGGCGGTGATCAAGGAGGCGGCACGGTATGGTGTGGCCATGGAGATCAACGCCTATCCGCTGCGGCTCGACCTGAAAGACACGCAGGTCAGGCTGGCAAAGGAGTATGGCGTCCCGTTCCTGATCGGCGCCGATGTCCATGTCATGGATCAGTATGATTTCATGATCTACGGCGTTTCCGTCGCACGGCGCGGATGGCTGGAGAAGAAGGATGTGCTCAATACGCTGGGGTACGAGAAGCTCATCACGAGATTGAAGTCCTGCCGGGCTGGGAAGCTTCAGGATGCCAGGCGGGGATAACCGGCGCCGGGTGTCTTCCCTAAGTCTGCCCTTCGCTCATCTGCTGCGGTGATAACGGCGCACAGGTTTGAGTTCGGTAGGGGTCTGAATTTTTTTACTTCCTCTGTCGCTGCGGAAAAAGCCGGCGGGGGGCCGTGAACCTGTCCCGACCGGTAGATTTCACCTCCCATTAGCCATCCATTCGATCCTTATTGTTTTCCCGATTCATGGATACTATTGTAAAGCTGTGGTGCCGCCTGTCCGGGGCAATGCGGTTTTGTGGAGGTTCTCAATGCTAAAACTGGTGAACATGCACTCGATGGGTAAGCCGGAACACATTCATGTGGATGATCGGCTGCAAAAAACCCATGACATGCTCGAACGGCAGGTAGAGGAGCGGACCATCGAGCTTCAGAGGGCTCTGTCTGAAATCAAAACAATGAAAGAGCAACTGGAGGCCGAAAATGTTTACCTCCGTTGCGAGCACAAGCTGAAACAGCGATTTGAGCATATCCTTGGACAAAGCGATGGTCTCAAGTATGTTCTCTACCGGGCGGAGCTGGTTGCCTCCATGAACACGACGGTTCTCATCCTCGGGGAGACAGGTACGGGGAAGGAGCTGATCGCTTCTGCCATTCACAATCTGAGTCCCCGTAAGGAACGGCCGCTCATTACGGTCAATTGCGCTGCCCTGCCAGGCAATCTGATAGAGAGCGAATTGTTCGGACGGGAGAAGGGGGCGTTTACCGGAGCGGATACCCGTCAGGTCGGCCGCTTCGAGATTGCCAATGGTTCCACCCTTTGCCTGGACGAGATCGGTGAGCTGCCGCTGGAGTTGCAGGCAAAGCTGCTTCGGGTGATTCAGCATAATCAGTTTGAGCGTTTGGGCTCTTCCAATACCATAAAAGTGGATGTCCGCATCGTGGCGACAACCAATCGAAACCTCGAGGAAGAGGTCCGCAAGGGCCGGTTTCGGCAGGACCTCTACTATCGGCTCAACGTCTTCCCCATCACCGTCCCGCCGCTGCGGCAGCGGAAGGAAGACATCCCGCTGATGGTGCGAGCCTTCATAGAGAGGTATTCCAGAAAGATGGGGAAGCAGATCACATCGATCCAGAAGGAGACGATGAAGGCGCTTCAGGATTACCCGTGGCCCGGAAACGTCCGGGAGCTGGAAAGCATCATTGAACGGGCCGTCATCCTTTGCCCCGGACCGGTTCTACATCTGGCGGATAAACTGGAAGTTGCACCGTCCTCCCTTTCGTCCGACGCACGGACCCTGGAAGAGACGGAGCGGAACCAAATACTCAAGATTCTTTCAGAAACCCGATGGCGCATCGAGGGGATAGACGGAGCCGCAGCGATCCTGGGCATTCATCCGAGCACCTTGAGGGCCAGGATGCACAAGCTCGGGATAGTGCGGATGAAAAAAAGCCATTTGGGTCGATGTATAGGCACGCATGATTATCAGGGATCATGTGCACAATTGTGAGTGAGACACATGTGACGATAAACAGTCTGAAGGATGACCGTATGTTGTGGACAATCGCTGTCTTGCTGATCATTGTGTGGATGCTGGGGCTGGGCAGCGGCTCTCAGACGGGGTTGTTCATTCACGTTTTGTATGCGGCGGCAGTGGCTCTGCTGGTGGTCAGTGTCAGTCGGGAAGCGGCGAAGGGCCGGATACTGAAACGGATATTGCGAAGACACGGCCAATGCCGGCGTGTAGACGGTGATATGTGAAGTAAACAGCCCGATGGTCGATACCGTCATGGATTCTCAGGCATTTCGAGCACATCATAAGGATAGATCCCGGTATGGACCCTCGAGCTCCACCGGAGGGTTCACACAGGAGCATGTCTGGAGGTGTATCGGCGACCAACCCTTTCCGGAAAGATTTACGGAAGGGGTGTGCCGGAAAGAAGACGACAACGGCCGGACAGTCGGGGTTTTGCAAATGCGCGGTGTGCGGGAATATCGTGGAGATGGTCCACGCCGGTGACGGTGAGCCGGTCTGCTGCGGGAGCCGCTGCAGCTGCCGGCGGAAAACACCGCCGACGCCCCGCGTGAGAAGCATGTGCCGGTGATCGACAGGACGGCATGAGTTTGTGGCATAATACGTTGACAATCCCTTCCGTCGGACTTAAAATAAGACCCAAAAACGGAGCGAAGAAAGTACGGCGTTTCTGATCCCATTTACCTCAGACCGCTGGGGGACCGCTGTTCCTTCGCTGGTCCGGGGTCATGGCTTTCCATTTCATCCTGAACAGCCATCGGCAATATCATCAGAAATAGAAACGATGTAAGGAGCGATCTATGTGGGAATACACGGACAAGGTCAGGGAGCATTTCCTTAATCCCAAGAATGTCGGGGAGGTGGAAAACGCGGACGGCGTGGCGGAGGTCGGTTCCATCGCCTGCGG
Source organism: Thermodesulfobacteriota bacterium (assembly GCA_040755475.1). Taxonomy (GTDB): domain Bacteria; phylum Desulfobacterota; class Syntrophia; order Syntrophales; family UBA5619; genus JAKAFS01. The sequence goes on along the minus strand of JBFMBA010000336.1, from coordinate 5,718 downwards.
GGATGCCCTCAAGCTTTCCTTCAAGCTCGACGAGAACAAGCGGATCCAGGAGGCGAAGTTCAAGACCTTCGGCTGCGCCAGTGCCATCGCCTCCTCATCGGCGCTCACCGAGATGATCAAGGGGATGACGCTGGAGGAGGCCAAGAAGGTGACCAATCAGGACATCGCCGCCTACCTGGGCGGCCTGCCTCAGGAGAAGATGCACTGCAGCGTCATGGGGAAGGAGGCCCTCGAAAAGGCGATCGAAAATTACCAGGGGGCGCCTGCCAAGGAGCCGGGGGCGCAGATCGTCTGCGAGTGTTTCGGCGTGACGGACCGGGAGATCGAACGGGCCGTCCGCGAGAACAACCTCGCCACGGTCGAGGATGTGACCAACTACACGAAAGCGGGAGGCGGCTGCGGCAACTGCCATGACGCCATCCTGCAGATCATCGAGCGGGTGCGGGCCGACGCCAAACCGGCGGTGCAACCCAAACTGACCAACATCCAGAAGATCAAGATGATCGAGGAGACGCTCGAACGGGAGATCCGGCCGTCGCTCAAGCATGACGGCGGCGATATCGAGCTCATCGACGTCGTCGGCAACCGCGTGATGGTGGCGGTGCGCGGCGCCTGCGCCTCCTGCAAGGCTTCCGACATCACGCTCAAGCATTTCGTCGAGGCGAAACTCCGGGATCTGGTCTCACCCGACCTGATCATCGAGGAGGTGGCCCCGTGAAGATTGTCTACCTGGACAACAACGCCACCACGCAGGTCGCGCCCGCGGTCCTCGAGGCGATGCTCCCCTATTTTCACGATCTCTACGGCAACCCCTCCAGCATGCACTCCTTCGGGGGGCAGGTCGCGGGGAAGCTCCGCGATGCCCGCGAGCAGGTCGCCGCGCTGATCGGCGCCTCGCCCGACGAGATCATCTTCACCAGCTGCGGCACCGAGAGCGACAACGCCGCCATCCGCTCGGCGCTGGCGACGAACCCGGAAAAGCGCCATATCGTGACCAGCCGGGTCGAACATCCCGCCATCCGGTCCCTGTACGCCCACATGGCCGGTCAGGGCTACCGCGTCACGGAACTGCCCGTCGACAAGAGCGGCATCCTGGACCTGGAGCACCTGGCTGCCAGCCTCACGCCGGAGACGGCCGTGGTCAGTCTGATGTGGGCCAACAATGAAACGGGGGTCATTTTCCCCGTGGAGAAGGCGGCCCAGCTGGTCCACGAACGGGGGATCCTGTTCCATTCCGATGCGGTGCAGGCGACGGGAAAGATACCGATCGACATGAAAAAAAATGTGATCGACATGATATCGATTTCCGGACACAAGATCCACGCCCCCAAGGGAATCGGCGTGCTGTACGTGCGCAGGGGCACGAAATTTTCCCCGCTGCTGATCGGCGGCCATCAGGAAAAGGGGCGACGGGGGGGAACGGAGAACACCCCGAGCATCATCGGTCTGGGAAAGGCATGCGAACTGGCGGCCCGCCATCTGGAAGCGAAAGAATCACCCATGCAGGGTCTTCGCGACAGGCTGGAGTCGGCCCTGCTGGAGCGCATCCCGCAAAGCCGGGTCAACGGAGACCTGTCGCAGCGGCTGCCCAATACGACCAACATCAGCTTCGAGTTCGTCGAGGGCGAGGGGATCCTGCTGCTGATGAACGAACACGGGATCTGCGCCTCGTCCGGCTCGGCCTGTACGTCGGGATCCCTCCAGCCGTCCCATGTGCTGCGGGCGATGGGAGTGCCGTTTACCATGGCCCACGGCTCCATCCGGTTCAGCCTGAGTACATACAACACCAGAGAGGAGATCGATTTCGTGGCCGAAAAAATGCCGCCCATCATCGAGCGGCTGCGGAGCATGTCCCCCTACTGGACCTCCGTCGGGCAGGCCTGCGCCAGCGCTTAACAGGAATCAATTACTTGAAAATCGGATCCCGGAAGCGCGCATTGGAGATTTTTCGGGGTCCCCTGCCTCAGAGCGGAGCGCCCGCAAAGACGACTGTTTGAGCGCGAAGCGCGAGTTTCGTCTTTGCAGCGAAGCGAGGAGGAGCAGGGTCGAAAAATGTCCAGCGCGCGGAGGGATCACGATTTTCGAGTAACAGGGCGTTACAGCTATTCAAACGGATTGGCCGTCACCTTGACCTTGATCTCCACCGGTACGGTGAGGCGCACGTTCAAGCCCTCCCCCACGGCCCAGACGCTCAGCCTGCCGCTGCTCAGGAGGGTGTCGACGAAGTCCCGGTTCAGCCAGACCACATCGGAGTAGCCGCGCGTTTCACCGGCCGCGAAGGAGATGGTTTCGGCCACTTTGGTGGCGGTCGCGAAGCTTCCCCCGAAGGAATTGACATAAAAGTCGACCTTTCCGCCGCCCCCCGTGTTTGACGTGATGGCGTACCGCAGATACTCGATCTCGATGTCCCGGATCTTGCCTTTGTACTTCTGATAGTCCGCGTTCGTGTTCAGATCGATGTCGTAGGGGAACGTGGTCAGGTTCGCATCGACGGTGTAGATGTTGCTGTAGACGACGGTAAAGGTGACGTCCGTTGCATCCTTGATCAGATCGCATCCGCCGATGAGCGTGGACAGAAGGATAGAGACGAGGAAGAGCCTTTTTTTGTTCATGTTTTCTCCTTATGAGGCGGCGCAGTAGCCTCCGAGATTGGCCAGGGCCACGCTGCCCGGGCTGATGACGGCGGGGTCCACCATCACGTTGACGCAGGCCGTGCGCCCCGAGGCGAAGGCTGCCGCCAGTGCCGGGCGGATCTCCTCGGGCCGCTCGACGAGAGCGCCGAACCCCCCCAGCGCTTCCACGAGGCGGTGGTAGTCGACGCGCCCCAGCTCCGTTCCTTCCGGGATGCTGTGCCCCATCCGGAGCGTCTGGCTGTGGGCGATCATCCCCCAGCCCTGGTCATTGGCGATCACGACGACGATCGGCAGCCCCTTGCGGATCGATGTGTGGAACTCCATGAAATTGAAACCGATCGACCCGTCGCCGGAGATGAGAAGGACGCGGCTTTCCGGGTGAAAAAGCTTGGCTGCATTGGCGAAGGGAAGGCCCACCGCCAGGCAGCCGTAGAGACCCGAGTCGAAATACCGGCCGCCCTGCCGGACGGTCCGGGTCATGCCCATCCAGACCTGGGTGTCTCCCCCGTCGGCCACGACGATGTCCTCCTCCCGGTCCATGAAGTCGTCCACTTCACGGGCCAGGCGCAGGGGGTGAATGGGGACGGCGTCGCTGCCCCATAGGGTTTGCGTCGGGGCTTTCCCTTCCCCGTCGGCCTTCCGGACGGCCTCCACCCAGCCCGAGAAACGGCTCCGCAGGGCGCCGCTCATCTCCCGGGCGTCGATCTGGCGGTTGAGTTCCTCCAGCAGGGCGCTCACGTCTCCCACGATGCCCAGATCCACCGAGCGGTTCCGGCCGATCTCCTCGGCCTCGATATCCGCCTGGATGAACGTGGCATCCTTCCGGAAGAGTTCGCCGAACAGATAGAAGAGGCTCAGGCGGCTTCCCAGGAACAGGACCAGGTCGGCGCTCGCCAGGGTGAAGAAAGCCGCGCCGGGGCGGATGGCAAGGGAAGACTGGAAACAGAGGGGATGGGTGTCGGAGATGGTTCCCCTGCCCGAGTTGCCCGTGAAGACGGGGATGCCGGAACGCTCCACAAAACCCCTCAGGGCTTCCCCCGCGTCGGCATACCAGACGCCGCTTCCGGCGATGACGACCGGGGCGCTGGCCGCCTGGAGCATGGTCAGGATCTTTCCGGCCCCTTCGCGGTCCGTGGCGTGGGACTCCACGCGGCTTCGGAGCCGGACCACCCGGGCCGGGTCCACGGTCCTGTTGAGGACGTCGCAGGGAAGTTCCAGATACACGGGCCCCGGCCGGCCGGACGCGGCGGTCCGGAAGGCGAGGTCCATGAATTCCGGGATCCTCTCCGCCGTATGGCAGACCCAGGCTTTCTTCACCATCGGGGCGATGACGGGAAGCTGGTTCATGTCCTGGAGGTCGAGCTTCTCCGCACTGCCCAGTCCGACGCAGCCCGTGATCAGGACCACCGGGGCGTTGGATAGTCTCGCGTTGGCGATCCCCGACAGGGCGTTGGTGAATCCCGGCCCGGCCGTGACCATGGCGACCGCGGGTTTTCGGGTCATCCGGGCCCAGGCTTCGGCCATGAAGACGGCGGCCTGTTCATGCCGGGTGTCGAAAAGGGCGACCGGCGAGCCTTCGAGAAACTGATAAATCGGGGTGATGTGACCCCCGCTCAGGGTGAACACCTGTTTCACCCCCTGCTCGATGAGCGCCTCCGCCGCCAGTCGTCCGCCGATCACCTGCTCCATATTTTCCTCTCTGCTCCTCTCGCTTTCAAGTCTTTGGAGATCGTATCCCGGAAGCGCGCATTGGAGATTTTTCGGGGGGGGGGGGACCCCCTGCCGCCGCAGCGGAGCGCCCGCCGGAAAACTTGTTTGAGCGCCGTCAGGCGCGAGTTCGTTTTCCGGCAGCGCAGCGAGGACGCACAGGGTCGAAAAATGTCCAGCAAGCGGAGGGATACCCTCTCCAAAGCCCGTTACAACTCCATGCACTGGCCGCCGTCGAGGTTGAGCGCCTGCCCCGTCATGTACCCGGAAGCCCCGGATGCGAGAAAGGCGACGAGATTCCCAACCTCCTGCGGGATGCCGATCCGGGCCATGGGGATGGTCCGGCACATCTCCGCTTCCCTTTGCTCGACCGTGCTTCCGAAGAAGGCAGCCTCGAGCCCGAAGCGCCACTGCTCCAGATCGGTTCTGATCTGCCCCGGACAGATCGCGTTCACCCGGATGGCGTGGGGGGCCAGCTCCCGGGCCATCGTCTTGGTGAGCATGATCACCCCCGCCTTTGCCGCGGCATAGGCGCTGTTGAACAGGGGCGGCACCTTTCCCGCCCGCGAGGCGGTGTTGATGATCGCGCCCGGCTCGCCCAGCATGAGCGGCAGGACGGCCCGGCTGACGCGGAAGACGGAAAAGAGACAGACGTCCACCGTCCGGATCCAGGCCGCCTCGTCGTAGGAGAGGATATCGGCGGGAACGCCGAAGGAGGCGCCGGCATTGTTCACCAGGACGTGGATATGGCCGCACCGCTCCCGGAGTATCGCCGCCATTCCGCTGACGGAGGCCGGCGAGGTCACGTCCACCTCGACAATGTCCGCCTCCACCCCGTGGCGGTGGCCCAGATCGGCGGCGATGGCGTGCATTTCCTCGCTTGTACCGGTCGGGACCGGGTTTTCCTGCTCCGGCGGCCGGCCCAGATCGGCGATGACGATGTGACAGCCCAGCGAGGCCAGGCGCTCCGCGACGGCATACCCGATGCCGCTCTTCTTCCCCGCCCCCGTGATGAGCGCCCTTTTTCCCTTCAGGTCCTCATGCATCTCTCACCTCCCGGGCCAGCCACGCCGCGCCGATCGCCCCGTTGATCTGGGCGTGGGGCGAGACGATGACCGCAACACCGGTCGCCTTCTCAAGCGCCCGGACGACGCCCGCGTTCCGGACCACCCCTCCGGTCATCATGACGGGCGTCGTCAGGCCGATGCGGCTCGCCATCGCTGAGACGCGGGAGGCGATCGCCTCGTGGATCCCCGCGATGATGTTCTCCCGGGTCTCGCCCGTGGCGATCAGGGAGATCACCTCCGACTCGGCGAACACGGTGCAGAGGCTGCTGATCTTTGCCGGCCGCTCGGCCCGGAGGGAAAGCATCCCGAAT
>JBFMBA010000335.1:0-2335 GCA_040755475.1 Thermodesulfobacteriota bacterium | reverse complement strand
ATGTCCTGGCCACGGTTCCTGATGGGGCCGGCCACCGCCTCGATTTCCGTCCCGCGGGCGGAAGGAATCTCCTGCTCGACCCCCGCGATGGTCTTCTCGGTAAAATCCGCCAGCAGCCTCAACGGGATGAAGACAGTGCGCCGCAGCAGAGCCGCCACCCCCCCCACGGTCACCAGCAGCACCATGACGCTGAAGACCACCATCCGGCTGCGCATGACCGCCAGATGATCGACCAGTGAGGCCGTCGACAGACCGATATCCAGGGTTCCCAGTATTTTCTGCTCCGCCTTGTGGATGTGGCAGGCGGCCTGGTAGCAGCTCGGTTCGTTGTAGATCGGGGCGGTGATGGCAATGACATCCTTGCCCTTTTCATTGACGAACCGCCGGGCCTGCTTCATGTCGCCCAGTGTGGCGGAAGGAACGGGGCCGCTGTGGCACTCGACGCACCCCGCCGCCTTCTTGTCCAGGAGCCGACCCGTCTCCGCGGGGTCGCTGGAAAACATGATCAGACCCCGCTTGTTGAAGATGCGCACATGCTCCACGTTCTCCTGGGTGCCGATGTTGTCGATGATGTTGCGGAGGGATTCCCTGTCGTCATGGAGCATGGCGTAGCGGGTGGACTTGACGATGGTCAGGGCCTGGTTGGTTTCGTACCGGATCACATCGCTGGTCATGTCTGCTTTCATGATGGCGTACAGAAGGATGCTGCAGACCACCACGAAACCGGTGACGGAAATCGTCACCGGAATGATGGCGCGGGCGGACAGCGACTTAAGCAATTTCCCCCTCCATGAGCGCCTTGACCGCAGGTTTGGACACCTTCCCCATGGCGTTTTTCGGCAGTTCTGCCACCGCCAGGGCGTCCTTGGGAATCTTGTATGGGGCAAGGCGCTCCCTGGCCCATTCCCGGAGCATGCCGATATCGAGGTGTTCCCCCTCGTGCAGCACCAATGCCGCCGACACCTTCTCTCCCCAGAGATCATCCGGGACCCCTACAACCGCGCACTCCCGGATCGCGGGGTGGGTTCGCAGGACCTCCTCGATCTCGAGCGCGGAGACCTTGTATCCGCCGGTCTTGATGATATCGACGCTGCTGCGCCCGAGAATGCGATAGCTCCCCTGCTCCTCCACGGCCACGTCGCCGGTGAGAAACCACCCGTCCCGGAAGGCGTTTTCGGTGTCGTCCGGCCGGCGCCAGTACTCCGAAAAGACGGTCCGGCCGCGGACCTGGATCTCCGCCGGGACATGGGGCGCGGCAGGCGCTCCCGTTTCGTCGATCCTCCGCACCTGGACCCCCGGCAGCGGCACCCCCACGTGGCCGGGAATTCGCTCGCCGTGCAGGGGGTTGGAAAGGCCCATGCCGATCTCGGTCATGCCGTAACGCTCCAGCAGCACATGCCCGGTGATCTCGCGCCACCGCTGAAGGACGCTGACCGGCAGGGCAGCCGAACCGGACACCATGAGCCGCATCCGCGCGCAGCCTTGCGACATCCGCGCCTGATCGGCCGGGGAGGCCTTCTCCCACGCCTCGATGAGCTTCACGTAGATGGTGGGGACGGCCATGAACAGGGTGAGCCCCCCCCAGGCGATGCGCGCCCACACCTCCCGGGCATCGAAGCGGGGAGGGATCTCGCAGAGGGCGCCCGCCCAGAAGGCGCACGACAGGACGTTCACGATGCCGTGCACATGGTGCAGCGGCAGTACGTTCATGATCCGGTCGTCGCGGTTCCATTCCCAGGCTGCCACGAGGCTCTCGATCTGGGCGGTGAGGTTGTCGTGGGTGGTAACGACGCCCTTGGGCTTTCCGGTCGTTCCGCTCGTGTAGAGAATCATCGCCCGCCGCTCCGGCGACACGACGGGCAGCGGACCGGGGGGATGATCCGAAAGCTCCGTCGTGAGCCCCAATCGCAGGCCCCGCGCGCCGGCCAGAGGGGCGACCAGGTCGGCGAATTCCGGATGCGCGATCATCGCCGCCGGATCGGTGTCCTGCAGGACGTAGTCGATCTCGGGTCGGGGATAGAAGAGCGACAGGGGGACCGCGATGCCGCCGGCCCGCCAGATTCCCCACTGCAGGGCCACGTAGTCGAAGCCGGGAGGGGCAATAAAGGCGACCGGCCGCTCATGCAGGTCCGCTTCGCCGGCCAGCAGAAAGGAGGCGACGCGGCCGGACGCGTCGAGAAGCCGCTGGTAGGTAAAGGCGCCTGCCGGGGTGACGATCGCCGTCCGCTGCGCAACCTGCCCGGCACGGGCCGCAAGATGAATGGACATGAGGCCTCCCGGAACGCGGGAATGTGATTGGGTCCGAAATTACCCTACGATGGTATCGCAGGTCAAG
>JBFMBA010000334.1:0-2134 GCA_040755475.1 Thermodesulfobacteriota bacterium | reverse complement strand
AAGGAAAGCAAACCCTACAAGCGGGAAATAGCAAAATACGTCATGGTGCCGGGAAATGCCCGCCGGCGGCACCCGGTGGTCGAGGATCGGATCGGCAAGCTGCGGCAGTACGCCGATTCCACCCCGCTCAACCGGATCGAGGCGGGGAACGACGACCTGGGGATCGTGACCTCCGGCGCCGTCTATCAGTACGCCCGGGAGGTGTTCCCCGAGGCGACGTTCCTGCGTCTGGGGATGGTATACCCCCTTCCGAAGAAACTGATCCGGGAGTTCGCCGGCCGCGTGAAAAAAGTCGTGGTCATCGAAGAGCTTGACCCGTTTTTTGAAGAGCATATTCGTCTGCTGGGCATCGAGGTCGCCGGCAAGGATGTGTTTCCCCTCATCGGCGAATTCAGCCCCTCGCTGATACGCAGCTGCGCCGTCAAAGCGGGACTGCTTCCAGCGGCCGTTGCACCGCCCGCCCCGCCGCCGGCGCTGAACATCCCCGTCCGGCCGCCCATTCTCTGCCCCGGATGCGGCCACAGGGGCATGTTCACGGTCCTTCGGGAAGCGGGCGTGGTTGTCATGGGCGATATCGGATGCTACACGCTCGGGGCGGCATCGCCGCTCGAGGCGCTCCACTTCTGCGGCTGCATGGGGGCCAGCATCGGCGTCGCCCACGGCCTGGACAAGGGGGGCGTACCGGACCGGCATGTGGCGGTCATCGGCGACTCCACCTTTTTCCACTCGGGGATCCATCCGCTGATCAACATCCTCTACAACCGGGGAAAAACCACCACGATCATCGCCGACAACAGCACCACCGGCATGACCGGCCACCAGCATCATCCGGGCACCGGGCAGACCCTGCAGAAGCAACCGACCGTCAAGGTCGACCTGGAAACCATGGTGCGGGGCTTGGGCTTCACCAAAGTCGATGTGTGCGATCCCATCGAGATGGACGATTTCAGGAGAATTCTCGAAGACCACCTGAAGGGCGGAGTGGCCTCGGTGATCATCGCGCGACGGCCCTGCGCCCTGCAGGTCAGGGAGAAAGAAACGCCTCCCCGGATCGATCCGGACCGGTGCACGAACTGCGGAACCTGTCTGGAAATCGGCTGCTCACCCCTCATTCAGCAGGAGGATTGCGTGAGCATCAGCGAGGCGATGTGCAGCGGATGCGGTCTTTGCGTCCAGGTTTGCCCCGCCGAGGCGATCATGCAGGAATGAATTTCATCCGTCCATAGGAGAGTACACGTGAAAAAAATCGACTATTTGCTGGCCGGTGTGGGTGGCCAGGGGACCATTCTGGCAAGCAGAATCCTGGCGAGCGCCGGTTTGACGCTCGGTTACGATGTGAAGACCGCCGAAGTTCACGGCATGGCCCAGCGGGGGGGCAGCGTGGAGAGCCACGTGCGCTGGGGGGAAAAGGTGCACTCGCCGCTGGTCGAGCACGGCATGGCCGATTACCTCATCGGATTCGAGATGATCGAGGCCGCCCGCTGGCCCACCTATCTGAATCGGAACTCGGTTGCGCTGATCAACCGCTTCCGCATTCCCCCGCCCCTGGTCAACCTGGGAAAGGCGCGCTACCCTGCTGACAAGGAGATAGAGACCCTGCTGCAGTCGGGTGGTGCCAGGGTCATCTGGCTCGACGCCTCGACCTTGGCCGAGGATGCGGGCAATCCGGCGATGGCGGGAGTGGTGCTCCTTGGAGCCCTCTCGAACCTGGTGGGCGGCCCCCAGGAAACCTGGCTGCAGGTGATCAAAGAGCTGGTGCCGGCGCGCTTCGTCGAAATGAACCAGAAGGCCTTTATCGCGGGCAGGGACGCCGGCCGGGCATAGCCCCCCCGGGGTGTTTCACTGCGGAATCCCTCGGGAATCGTCGGACCGTAAAGGAGAGCGGCACCCTTATAAGCTCCGCCCTGCGGTCCGGGGAAAGGGATGCTGAGCAACCGTGATGCGATGTCCCTCGCACACAGGGGTCGATTATAAAAAGCCAACAGGGTTCCTAAACCAGATCACGGATAGAAGCCGGAGAAACGGATGTCCGGAGAAAAAGAGACGCCAAAGAGGGATCTTCGTTCAACGGGAAAGCTCAAGCAGCTCATGGCGGGTTACTTTCGGGAGCTGGCCGAGGGCGCGGTGACCGGCA
>JBFMBA010000333.1:0-2866 GCA_040755475.1 Thermodesulfobacteriota bacterium | reverse complement strand
GGCCTCGAGCGTCTCCCACTTTTCGATCAGGACGATCGTATCGGCTTCGAGCACCTGCCGCGGCATGCCCGTGTCGAGGTCCACCGTCGGCCGGTACTCCACGGCCCCTTTTTCCGCCAGGACGGCCGGGATATTGCTTTTGAACAGTTCCAGAAACTGCGACATGCATCCGGGCTTTACGCGAATGGTGGCTACCACATGAACCATCGTCTCCTCCTTATGATTTCAAATCTGCTGCACGGGCGAAACTCAAAAGACCGTCTCATCGAGCAGGTAGGCTCCGGTCGCAAACCTTAAATCTTGCACACGCCGTTGTCCAGGACGACCTTCCCGTCGAAATAGACCGTCGCATCGCGGTACATGGCGTCGATATGGTTCGGCGCCAGGACCTTCCCCCCGATGGCGAAGTTGCTGCCGATTCCCGCGTGGCAGTTTCCCAGGCGGCCCAGGTCCTCCAGGTTGGTCGCCGCGAGCCTCGCCTTGGGGTTGAGGCCGATGCCGAATTCGGCATAATTGTAAGCCTTCTCGTCGTTGAGTCCCCTGAGGATCTGGCTGAGCTTTGCGGCGGCCATGCCGCCCTGGACATCGGTGACCTTCCCGCCCTTGACGATCAGGGTCACATGGTCGTAAATCGTCACCCCGACGCTCATGATGCTCACGTCGCTGACGACCTTCCCCTCGGCGGTCCCTTCGACGGGGGAGATGTTGATCTCGCTGTCGGGAAAGGCGGCGAATGACCCGGGGGTTTTGAAGAGGCCCGTTTCGTACTGCACGGGCCGCCCCTTCACGTCGCCCCGGATGTCGGTACCCAGCGGCGTCGTGATGCGGACCTCGCTCGATTCGGCAAGCGCCGCCCCCAGGAGCCGGCCGAGCCGGTCGCAGGCCTCGTAATCCGCCTCGATCGCTCCCACGCACAGGGCGTCCTCCGTGACCTCGCACATCGTGCAGCCGCGCTTGCCCGCCTTGATCGCCTCGACCCGCGCCCGGGTGTGGGTCTGCGACCAGGTGGAGGGCTGCAGGAAGACGTCCGCTTCGCGAAAGGCAGCGACGATGGGTTCGGGGAGCTGCCCCCCGTGGACGCCGACGGGGGGGATCATGATGATGATGGGGGTTGCCCCCACCGCGTAGGCCGCCCCCCCGAGCGCCTCGGCGATCCGCAATTTATTGGTATCGGTGGAGATGAGGACCGTTTCGCCCTCCTTCACCCCCCCGCACTGCATGCACTTCATGGCGCCCTTCATCATCTGCATCGGGCTCGATGCGCCCGGCATATAATGCCAGTAAGACACGGACCACTCTTTCGTACTCATCTTCCCCTCTCCTTTCGGTGATATGAACATGCCCATTCCCGCATCCTTTCCTCTCGATCGGGAAAGCAGTGTGTCCGCCATATCCCTCTCCCTTGACCGGGAGCGCATCCGGGAAGCCCCACCTTGTAGCCGGGAGCTTCACAAGCGGGGGAAGGGCGCCCCGATCTCCTTCCCCTTGACGGCGCGGTCGGGGTGGGGATGTTAAACGCGATTGCCCGCCAGGAAACCCTCTTCGACGGCATCCAGGATCCGCCTGGGCTTCACGCAGTCTCCCGCCTTGATCGTCTCGATGCCCGCGGACATCAACTGCTCATATAACAGATCGTCCGGTTTTGCACCCACGGCGAAAACCACTGTTCCCGTCTCGATCGGAATGTCTTCGAGTCCCTGGTGGATGATCGCCCGGCGGTCCTCCAACCCGGTCAGGGTCGCCCCGGTATGGATGCCGACCCCCTTGTTCTGAAACCGGATATCGAAATAGGCCTTGGTGTCCTTGTCCGCATCGCAGGCGATCTCGGGAAGCATCTCCACGAGCGTCACCTTCTCGCCCCGGTCGCTCAGAAGGTCCGCCGTTTCGCAGCCGACCAGCCCCGCGCCCACCACCAGGTAGGGACCGCCCGCCAGGGGTTTACCAGACAGGATATCCCAGGCGGTTACCGCCCGGCCCGCCGGCAGTCCCGGGACGGTCAGCGTGCAGGGCTGCGCCCCGGTGGCAATGATCACCGCATCGGGTCCCATTTGTCCGATAACCGAAGGGGAGGCCTTTTCGTCGAGACTCACCTTCACGCCCTTTCGCTTGAGCCATCCCTCCATATAGGTGGTGAGGCGTTCGATCTCCCGCCTCCCCGGCGGAACGGCGGCGAGCCGAAGCTGCCCGCCCGTACAGCCAGCTTTCTCGATCAGGGTCACGTCGTGACCCCTCTGCCGGGCTCGCCCGGCCGCCTCCATGCCTGCCGGGCCGGCGCCGACGACGACCACCCGTTTGGCGGGGGCGGCTTCGGGGACGGCGGGTTCCGCCTCCCTCCCCAGGACCGGGTTCACAGAACAGCGGACATCGAGCTGTCCGAGGATCCGCTTGTAGCATCCCTCGTTGCAGGCGATACAGGGCCGGATCTCCTCCTCGCACCCCTCCGCCGCCTTCTTCGGCAGTTCGGGATCGGCCAGAAGGGGGCGGCCGATCGCTGCGATGTCCGCCTGGCCCCGGGACAGGATCTCCTCGGCCAGCGCGATCGTGTTGATCCGGCCGACGGTGACGACGGGGATCTGCAGCGCCTTCCTGAATTCGGCGGCAATCGGGACGAGGCACCCCGTCCGCGTCATCATGGGAAGCGTGCGCATCACCTTGTGGGCCTCGCTCAGATCATCGAGTTTTTTCCCTCCCACGGTTCCGGCGGAGACGATCAGGCCGTCGATGCCCGCCTCCTGCGCCAGCCGGGCGATGGCGATCATGTCGTTGATCCCCAGTCCCCCCTCGATGTACTCGTCCCCGCTGATCTTGATCGTGAGGGGATACTCCCTCCCCAGCCGCTTTCGTATCCCCCGGATCGTCTCCAGGA
>JBFMBA010000332.1:0-4866 GCA_040755475.1 Thermodesulfobacteriota bacterium | reverse complement strand
TGGTGGGGCCCGCATCGCCGGAACGGAGGCCGATCGAATGCCCGACCGAGCCGAAGAAACGCCGGCCCGGCTCGGGCCACTCGGGCACGCGCCCCCAGCCGCCCGGGAAGTCCCCCATTTTCTTCCATTTCTCGGTGACTTCCGATGTGGTGATGCCGGGCTTCACGCACTCCGTCATGGCGTAGAGGGCGTCGCGGGAGACTTTATAGACTTCCTTCTGGAATTCCGTAGGTTTGTCCCCCACCAGGTAGGTGCGGTAGAAGCAGGTGCGGTAGCCCTGGAAGCTCACACCGTTGATATCGAGGATCACGAAGTCTCCCGGCCTTACGATCCGGTCGGTGGGCATGTTCGGCACGCCGTAACCCGACCGTTCCCCGCTGCACACCACGAAACTGGGCCCTTCCAGCTCTTCCGCGCCCAGTTTGTAGAGCGCGTTCGCCGCAATGCCGGCTATCTGAAATTCGGTCATGCCGGGGCGCAGTGCTTTACACACCTCCCAATGGGCGCTTTCCGTGATGACCCCGGCCATCCGCAGGCAGTGGATTTCATCCTGGGTTTTAACCTGGGTTGCATCGATCATGGCAGTGAGTCCGTCGCCGATATGGATGCCGGCCCGCTCGAAGGCCTTGATCAGATGATAGTTGGAGATGTCTATGCCTACGGGCATATCCTGCTTGCCGTGCTTCTCCAGCAGGGCTTTCACTTCCGCAACGATTTTGTCCGATTCGCCGGGTATGTAATCCGGGTAGTCGGGCAGCCCCTGCTGAAGGGTGAACGCCTTTGATGTCTCGAGAACCATTTTGCCTTCAAACCAGGGCATGCGCAACTGATCCCAATTGCCATGGTAATGGTCTTCCGGAACATAGGGGAAGCCCTCGCCTTCAATCAGAACCACAAAATGACCGAGCCGGCGTCTGCAATATTGGTGGAATGAATAGTATCCAAGGTAGCGGTGATAGTCGAAATCGAATAACACCACTGCTCCAAGACCGTGCTTCTTGAGTGAAGCCTGTGCCCTTTCCACCCTTTCTCTGCGCATGCGCTCGGGATTGTAGGGACGATGCTCGTAATCCACCGCATAAGGTCCGTACTGCATTTCAATCCTCCTCGTTTTATTTGGATGACCGGATCATGAATGCCTTGTCGTCCATCGCGAAAAAACCGCTGCATTATTTTCCGCGAAGGACGCGTCATGCATCCTTTGCAACGTGACAGTCTTCTATGTCGAAGCAGGGTTGATGGCACAAGCCTTGACCCGACTTGCTCCCTCCTCGGATACACTGATTGGTGAGGCGTTTTTTCGTGGAGCGAGCATAGGGCAAGGCAGTCTTGTCTGTCAAGGGGAAATTGGCGCAAAATACCTGTTGATAAAAAACAGGCCCTGTGATTTAGTTCCGGTCCATAAAGCGGTATCATCCAGTGTTGGGAAATTGGCCTAGGCGATAGCGTTCCGTGCCTCGTTGGTGCAAATGGCAGGCACGACATCGCTCCATCGCAATTCGTGGAATTGAGGATATTGCGATGCCGTGGCCTGCATCCTCAGTCACGAGTCGGCCTTCATCGCACCCCCCCCTTGGCTCGAATCTCTTCATCCTGCGGGAGATTGTGACGGAGATTCCGACAGGGGTGGTGATTCGGGGATTCTTCCCCTTTATGGTCGCCCAGGCGATCGTCATCATTGTCTGTCTTTATTCCCGGGTCTAGCGGCCGCGGCGTGTTCCGGCTTCGATTCGCCCTGACGGACAGAAAGAGACGCGGGTTCGCGGCAGTCGCGCAGAGCACTTCGCGCGAGGCGCAGACAAGTCATTTTCAAAGAGGATGAAACATGAAACGGATCAGACCATTTCGGTATGTTGAGGCGTTCACGGTCAGGGAGGCCCTGGAGATTCTGGCAGAGGAGAAGGAAGGCGCCTATCCTCTGGCCGGGGGCACGGATCTGCTGGTGCGGATGAAACGCGGGGATCTGGCGCCCCGTGCGCTGGTCAATCTGAAACGCATTCCGGGTTTGGACGGGATTGATGCCGGGGCGGGCGGGGACATTCGGATCGGCGCCCTGGCCCCGATTGCCGCGATTGTCGATGCGCCTCTGTTTTCTGCGGGCCAGCGGGTTCTGGCCGAGGCGGCCGGGGTGTTGGGCTCGCCGGCCATTCGGAACCTGGGAACCCTGGGCGGAAACATCGGACGGGCCTCGCCCGCCTGCGATATGGCGCCGTCCCTGATGGTGCTGCAGGCGCGGGTTTTGGTCGAGGGGCTCCGGGGTAAACGCGAAATCGGGATCGGGGAGTTTTTCAAGGGGCCGGGATCGACGGTGCTGGATCCCGGAGAGCTGATCATTTCCTTCCTGCTGCCGTCGCCGGCGTCGGGTACAGGGGCGGCCTATGAGCGAGTCGGGCGCCGGGAGGGGATGGATTGCGCGCTGGTCGGGGTGGCGGCCTCTGTGACGCTTTCGGGGAATGATCGCGAGCTGAAGGACGCCAGGGTGACCCTGGCGGCGGTGGCGCCGGTCCCGCTGCAAGCCAGGAGGGCAGAGGAGGTTTTGCTCTCGGGTCCGCTCACGGAAGCAAGGATCGGGGAGGCGGCGCGGGCCGCGGCGGCCGATTGTTTTCCCATCAGCGACATGCGGGCAAGCGGTGCGTATCGGCGGGAGATGGTTCGGGTGTTGACCTGCCGGGCGGTGGCGAGGGCCTTGCGGTCGGCGGAAGGAGGGAAGGATTGAAGATACCGATCTGTTTGGTGGTGAATGGGGAGCGTCACGAACTGGAGGCCGGTCCGCAGGAGACGCTGGTGGAGATCCTGCGCGAGAGGCTGCATTTGACGGGGACCAAGGAAGGCTGCGGCATAGGGGACTGCGGGACCTGCATCGTGCTGATGGACGGGGTGCCGGTCAATTCCTGTCTGGTGCTCGCGGGGGATTTGCAGGGGCGGCAGGTGTTGACGATCGAAGGCTTGGACGAGGACGGAAAGCTCCATCCACTGCAGGAAAGCTTCCTGGAGAAAGGGGCGGTGCAGTGCGGCTTTTGCACGCCGGCGATGATTCTGAGCGCCAAGTCGCTGTTGGACCGGGACCCTGCTGCGGGGGAAGAGGAGATTAAGAGGGCTCTGTCCGGAAGTTTGTGCCGGTGCGGTTCATACAAAAAGATTGTGGAGGCCGTGCAGGCGGCCGGGGAGAAAATGGGAGGGAAGAGGCAGTGATGGAAACCCGATATGTGGGAAAATCGGTGCCCCGGGTCGATGGCTTGGAGAAAGTGACGGGGCAGGCCGTATACAGCGTGGATGTGGGGATGCCCGGGATGCTGTATGGAGCGGTGCTTCGCAGCCCCCATGCCCATGCGAGGATCGTGAATGTCGAGACGGCCGATGCCAGGAAAGCCCCCGGGGTCAGGGCCATCGTAACCGGGAAAGATATGCCGTACACCTTCGGGAGCATGATCAAAGACCAGCCTTTTCTGGCGATAGACCGGGTGCGGTTTGTGGGGGAGCCGGTAGCGGCGGTGGCTGCCGAGAGCCAGCTGGAGGCGCAGGAGGCGCTGAAGAAGATCCGGGTGGAGTATGCCGAGCTGCCGGCGGTCTTCGACCCGCGGGAGGCATTGCAGGAGGGGGCTCCGGTCCTGCACCCGGACATGGAAGGATATTGGCATGCGCCGGTTTATGTGGGGATCCCCGGGACCAATGTCTGCACCGTAAGGCGGCTGGCGATCGGGGACGTGGAGCGCGGCTTTTCCGAGGCCGATGAGGTGTTCGAGGATGAGTTCTATATCCACGCGGTGGCCCACAGCCCCATGGAGACCCATGCCGCGGTGGCCCAGTATTTTCCCTCCAGGGACGAGTATGTCCTCTGGTCCGCCACGGACCGGCCTTACCGTCTGTCCAGGGATCTGGCTCAGGCGCTGGGCATCCCGGTGAACAAGGTTCGCTTCGTTTCCACCTGCGTGGGCGGCGGATTTGGCGGCAAGGGCGCCATGGTGGCCGAGGTGCTGGCCGCCGCGCTCGCCAGATTCACCAAGGGCAGGCCGGTGAAAGTGGTCTGCTCCCGGGAGGAGGAGTTGACGGCCTCGCAGACCCGCCATGCCGCTTTCATGAAACTGAAAACCGGTGTGACCAGGGACGGGATCTTCACGGCCCGGCGGGCGGAAGTGATCTGGGACAATGGCGCCTATTCTTCCCTGGGGCCTGATGTGGCCTGGCGGGGCGTCTTGACCATCCTTGGCCCCTACCGGATCCCCCATCTGGAGATTTTTTCACGCCTGGTCTATACGAACAAGGAAATCGGCGGTGCCTACCGGGGGTTCGGGACCACGCAGGTCACCTGGGCCTGCGAAATGCAAATGGACATCATCGCGCAGCATCTGAAGATCGATCCCCTGGAGATCCGGATGAAAAACGGCTATGTGGACGGGGATCTCTATATCAACGGGCAGAATCTGCAAACCGTGGGATTGCTGGAGTCGCTGAAAAAGGCCGGGGAGGAGATCGGGTGGGGGCGGCCCAAGGCGGCGCCGGCCGGGACAAAATACCGGGGCAAGGGCATTGCCACCATGATCAAGCCCACGGCCACGCCGACGGATTCCTACTGCTTCATCCGTGTGAACCACGACGCGGGGATCGTCATCCTGACCGGCTCGCCGGAGGTTGGCGGCGGGCAGAAGACGGTCCTGGCCCAGATCGCCGCCGATACCATCGGCGTGCCTCTGTCTGCCATCGTGGTTCCCAATACGGACACCCACTCCGCCCCGTACGACATGGCGGTTGCCTCCAGCCGCACGACCTATCACATGGGGAATGCCGTTCGCCAGGCGAGTGAGGAAGTGCGCCGGAAGATCCTCGAATCGGCGGGAAGGGTCCTGGAGAGGGATCCGGAGTCCTTGA
>JBFMBA010000331.1:0-5524 GCA_040755475.1 Thermodesulfobacteriota bacterium | reverse complement strand
CTTCGGGGAAAGCCGGGGGACCCTGTCTATCCCCCCGAGACGGCGTGCCAGGTCCCCGGTGAGATGTCTCGGGTTGAGATGCTCCTGGTTGATCGCCTTGCAGAGATCCACGTCATGGTAGTAGACGACCACCCGCTTTCCGTCCCGGCCGAACTTGTGCGCGAAGGCGGTCCCCAGCCGGCCCGGCCCGATGATGGCGATCCTTTCCGTATCCAGGGACGGGCCCAGCGGATTGTCGAACATGGCGATCAGTCCTGCATGAACTCCCGGGCGATGACGATCCGCTGGATCTCGGAGGTTCCTTCGTAGATCGTGGTGACCCGGGCGTCACGGTAAAGCCGCTCCACCTTGTACTCCTTCATGTAGCCATAGCCCCCGTGAATCTGGACGGCGCGATAGGCGGCGCGGTTGGCTGTCTCGGAGGCGATCAGCTTCGCCATCGACGCCTCCTTCGTGAAGGGGAGGTCCTGATCCTTGCGGTCGGCGGCGTACAGGGTCAGCCAGTTTGCCGCCTCGATTTCCGCGGCGGTGTCGGCGATCATCCACTGGATGGCCTGAAAGGAACCGATGTTCCTTCCGAACTGCTTTCGGCTCTTGGCATACCTGATCGCCTCGTGGAGGCAGGCCCTCGCGATCCCCAGGGACTGGGAGGCGATGCCGATGCGCCCGCTGTCCAGGGCGGTCATCGCGATCCGAAAGCCGAATCCTTCCTTTGCCAGGAGGTTCTCCCTGGGAATCCGGCAGTCGTCAAAGAGGAGTTCGACCGTGTCGGAGGCGCACAGCCCCATCTTCTCTTCGACGCGACCGACCCTGAATCCCGGCGTCCCCCGGGTCAGCAGGAAGGCGGAAAGACCGCGATTGGACTTCTCCTGGCCGGTCCGCGTGACCAGGATGATGACATCCGCATGCGAACCGTTGGTGATGAACAGCTTCGAGCCGTTGACCAGATAGTGGTCATCACGCTCTTCGGCGCGGGTTTTCATGCCCCCGGGATCGGAACCCGCGTCGGACTCCGTGACGGCGAAGGCGCCGAGCATCCCCCCCCGGGCGAGGGGCTGGAGAAAGCGCTGCTTCTGCGCCTCGCTTCCGAACTTCAGGATCGGATCGGAGGCAAGGTTCGACACCGACATCAGAACCGCCGTGGAGGCGCAGGCGTAGGCGATCTCCTGCAGGGCCAGGGAGTAGCCGACGGCACCCACCCCGGCGCCGCCGTACTCGACGGGAAGCATCATTCCCATCAGCCCCAGGGCTCCCATCTTCCTGAGCGCCGCCTCGGGATAGATCTTCTCCCGGTCCCATTTTCCCGCGAAGGGCTCCAGCTCCCTTTTCGCGAAATCATGGGCCATCAGCCGGATCATCTCCTGTTCCTGGGACAGTTGAAAGGACACCGGCGCCTCCTCAGGGGACGTACACCACGACCAGCAGCGTTGCCTCCTCCGGATTGGGATTGCTCAACGTATGATGGAGGGAGGAATTGAAGTGGAGGCTCTCCCCCTTGGCCAGACGGGTGACGTTATCGCCGATCTGGATGGTAACCCCTCCCCTGAGCACAAAGATGAACTCCTCGCCCTCGTGGTGATATTCCACCCCCTTGTGGTCGGTCTGGGCGTCGACCGTGACCAGGTAGCCTCTCAGATGTTTGTCCGGTCCGGGTTTGCTCAGCGGGGTGTAGGCGTAGGAATCGACCCGTTTCTTGTGACTTCTGGATCTGCGCTTTGTGGCCCGGGTCTGCTCTTCCGTCTCCAGTTCGTCCACGTCGAGCTTCAGGACCCGGCTCAGCTGAAGGATGAGCGACACGGGGGGCACCGTCCTGTCTTCCTCCACCCCCCGGACCATGTCCGGCAGGTATCCCGTTTCCAGGGAGAGGTCCTCGATCGACAGTCCCATCTTTTCCCGGCCCGCCTTCATTCGCTGTCCGAGCGATTTCTTTTCGGCTTTCTTTCGTACCATGCGGCACCTCCCGGTCTCAAGGCAGATTGGCTTCTCGCAGCCCTGCACAGGGCAACCTATATGAAACGTACCGATTTGTAAAGCAGCTCCGGCAAAGGAGCATCATCCCCCCCGGCCCGCGAGGGTTTTTCCCAGCCCTTCCGCCTCCGCCAGCAGGGCTTCGTTTCTGCGGATCTCCCCCGCACCGTAGGCGCTGCCGTAAACCATCCCGACGATCGTCCCCCCGGTGTACCGGAAGGCGTCCTGGAAGGTGCGCAGGGCGTTCACGCAACCCGAGGCGAACGGATCGGCATCACCGTAGCTCATGGCGATGGCGATCCGTTTTCCGGCAAAAACATCCCTGCCGCGGGCAAGCAGTGCGAAGCACCGGTCCATAAAGAGTTTGGTTTGCGCCGACATGGTGAACCAGTAAACGGGGCTCGCGATCACCCAGGCTTCCGCCGCCAGAAGCTTCGGATAGACCTCCTGCATCCCGTCGTCTATGGCGCAGCCCCTGCTGTTTGGCTTCTGACAGGCATAACAGGACCGGCAGGGGGCGATGTTCAGCCCCTGGAGAAAAACCGTCTCGACGGTCGCCCCGGCCTTTCTGGCCCCTCTGGCGATCCGCCCGGCCAGAATGGCGCTGTTCCCCCTTGTCCGCGGGCTCCCCAGGAGGACGAGGACCCCGCCCTTCGCTTTTGGCATCGACATCACGCACCTCCGTTGGACACTGAAAGTCAGGGACACCTTCCGCTCCATATTGCCATATCTCCGCCGCGGCGGGCAAGCGATTCCTTTTGCGTTTGCATGACGTGCCGACAGACATCCCCTGGCGGCCCCGGCGGTGTCGGGCGGCGTCGGCGCTGGCGGCGATGGTTTCGGTGGGCGGGGCTATGCCGGCGGGGACGACTGGCGGACGATGACATGGACCGCCGTCGCCTTGAACGAAGCGGTGACCTCTTTTCCCGGGGCCAGGGAGAGCCCTTCGAGGGACTGGCTGGTCAGATAGGATACCAGCTCGAACCCGCAGTCCACATGGACGCGGAGAAAAAGTCCGAGCGGGGTGATCTTCCGGATCGTTCCGGAAAAGCGGTTCCGGGCGCTGGTCTCGGCGGGTTTGCTGTCCGTCGAGATCGTGATGTTTTCCGGGCGGATGCAGCACAGCACCGGGTCGCCCGTCCGTACCGCCCCCACCGCCTCGATCTCGCCGCCCCCCTTCACCGATGCGGTGAACAACCCCTTCGAGACCCTGACGACGCGCCCCGACAGGACCGTCTCCACCCCCACGAAGGAGGCGACGAAACCGTCCGCCGGACGGTTCATCACCTCGTCGACCGGCCCGACCTGCATGATTCTCCCCCCGCCGATCACCGCCACCCGGTGCGCCAGGCGCAGTGCCTCGCTCTGGTCGTGCGTTGAGAGGATGGCCGTCGTGCGGGTCTGGCAAAGGATCCGCTCGAGATCCCCGACCAGCCCTTCCCGCGTCGGGGAGTCCAGCGCGGAAAAAGGTTCATCGAGGAAGATGATCTCCGGCTGCGTGATGAAGGCGCGCGCCAGGCTCGTGCGCTGCGCCTCACCGCCCGAGAGCTTCCTCGCAGATCGACCGGCCAGGTGGCCGATGCCGAAGCGCTCCAGGTATGCGGAAACGGCCCGCCTGATCTCGGCCCTCCCCAGACCGCGGATTCTCAGGCCGGAGGCCACATTGTCGAAGACCGTCATGTCGAACAGGAGCGGCTCCTGAAAGACCATCGCGACGCGGCGCCGGTAGACGAAGGGATCCCGGATTTCCCGCCCCCTGAAGAGCAGACGTCCCCGAAGGGGCTTCAGGAGTCCCGACAGGGCCAGCAGCAGCGTGGACTTCCCGGCGCCGTTCGGACCGATCAGGGAAAGCACCTCGCCGTCGAAGACCTGGAGCCTGGAAATATCCAGTACCGTCGCCCCCCCCCGGCGGACCAGGAGGTCCTCCACACCCAGCAGAATCCCGGCATTCCCTTCAGGGATCATCGCGGTCTCTCCCGCTGCTGGATCAGCGTGAGAAGGGCATTGACCATAAAGGACAGGAGCAGCAGGATGATCCCCAGCGCGATGGCCATATCGAAGTTCCCGCGGCTCGTCTCCATGACGGTCGCCGTGGTCAGGACGCGGGAGTACCCCTTGATGTTGCCGCCGACCATGATCGAGGCGCCCACCTCCGAAATGACGCCGCCGAACCCCGCCATCACGGCGGCCAGAAGCGGCAGGCGCGCCTCCCTGACGAGCATCCAGACCGTCTGAACGCGCGTCGCCCCCAGCGCGAGGATCTGGAGGCGCAGATCCGCCGGGAGGTGCTGGATCGCCGCCAGGCTGATCCCAGTCACGATGGGGGTGGCAATGATGGACTGGGCCAGGATGATGGCCGCGGGTGTATAGAGGATCTCCAGAAATCCCAGCGGGCCGCTCCGCCAGAGGAAGATGGTCACGAACAGCCCCACGACGACCGGTGGGAGCCCCATCCCCGTGTTGATCAGGCTCACCACGATCGGACGCCCGGGGAACCGGGTGAGCGCCACGGCCGTCCCCACCGAAATCCCGATCACGAGGCTGATCAGCGTCGCCAGCCCCGACACCTTCAGCGACAGGAGCGTGATTCCGAGGACTTCCGCATCCAGCGTGAAGACAAGGGAAAAGGCTTTCCGGAAACCCTCCAGGATCAGGTCCATCTATTTTCCCATGTCCTCCTCCCTTTTGCCCGCATCGGGGAAGAAAAGCGGTTCCCCGTACGTCCCCGTGCCGAAGGTCCTGATGATCCCCTGGGCCTGTCCGGATACCATGAAGTCGGAGAATGCCTTCGCGCCTTCTCCGTTCACCCGGGGCCATCTGACGGGGTTGACCGCGATGACGTGATAGACGTTCCGCAGGACCGGGTCGCCTTCCCTGAGAACGGGAAGTTGGAGTGTCCTGCGCAGGGCGAGCCAGGACCCCCGGTCGGCGAGGGTGTAGCCCCTCTTTTCCGCCGCCACGTTCAGGGTCTGCCCCATCCCCAGCCCGGTCTGCTGATACCATTTCCGGCCTTCGGGATCGATCCCCGCCGTCTTCCAGATCCTCTTCTCCTTGGCGTGGGTGCCCGAATTGTCCCCCCGCGAGAGGAACAGGGCGCCGGCGGCGGCGATCTTCCTGAAGGCCTCCGGCGTGCTTTTCGCCCCCCTGACCGCGGCGGGATCGGCGGGAGGACCGACGACGATGAAGTCATTGTGCATGACGATCCGCCGGTTCAGGCCGCTGCCCTCGGCCATGAATCGCTTCTCGGCGTCGGGGGAGTGAACGAGCAGGACGTCGGCCTCGCCCCTTTGCCCGAGCGCCATCGCCTGCCCCGAGCCGACGGCGACGGTTTTCACGACGTAACCCGTCTTCTTCTCGAACACCGGGATCAGAACGTCGAGAAGCCCCGAGTCCTGGGTGCTGGTTGTCGTGGCCAGGATGACAGGCTTCGCCGCCCCGGCTGCAGGGGCAGGCGGCACACTGCCGATCATGACGGCCAGCGCGGCCAGAAACGCCTTGCAAGTGATCCTGGATAAACCCTTCCTCATCCTGCCCTCCGCTCCTTATGGCGAGGCCC
>JBFMBA010000330.1:0-5577 GCA_040755475.1 Thermodesulfobacteriota bacterium | reverse complement strand
TGCACAACGATCCGATCCATCATCCGGTCAATCGCTGCACGCCCCGCCCCCCTTGGGGAGCCGAATCGTCATCACTGGCCCCTGATGGAGTAGGAAACGATCACGCTTCGGCCGCTCGTCAATGCACTGCCGGAGATGACCAGCGCCAGAACGATTTCATTTTCCCCGTCCCCATCCATATCCTTGAACTGATAGTCCGCGACATAGCCGCTGATCTTTTTCGTCCGCCAGTTTTCGACCATCCCCATATTGTCCCACTCCAGGTTGTACACTTCGGCCGAGGTAAAGAGTTTGACACGCTCGAAAAGGCGTCCGGACGAGGAGATATTCCTGACGAGGATGATCTCTCTCTTGCCGTCCTTGTTGGTGTCGTAGGTGATGATCCTGGGATTGATGTATCGGCTTTTGCTTTCCTCTCCTTCCAGAGGGTTGGAGGACTGAAGGACCGGCTCGACAAAGGTGTTGCTGCCGCCAAAAGGCTCATCGCTCTTCCAGCGGAGTTCCGGGCTCCCGCCGAAGACATCGATTTGTGACAGGGGTTTGTCCGTCTGTTCGTATATGCAGAGGTGATCATCCTCGTTCAGTGCGATCACCATCTCCGGACCGCCGGGGGTCAGTTTTTCCAGCGTGACTCCATACACGGAAAGGCCCTCCGGAATCCGCATCTTCCTTCCTTCGCGGTATTGGCCGTTTTGCCAGACGATCTCGTGGATGGGGGTTGTGAAGACGCCTGCCATTCCCCGGTATTGACCGAGCAGAACAGGCATCCCCCCAGAATTGTGGATGACCCGCATGAGCCACGGCAGATCCTGTGCGATCATTTCATAACGACCGTTTCTGTATTCGATGATGAAAGAATTCACCATCGTGCCGGCGTAACTGGAAACGATGATTTCCTTGATGCCGTTGCCATTGATGTCGGCCACATCGACGGCGATGTATTTGTGATGTCTCTTCCCGTCGATTTTTTCCAGAAGCGTGAACTGCTTTCCCTTCTTCTGATAGATATAGAGGTTGTGTCCGTCGATCATGACCGTTTCATTCAAACCGTCCCCGTTCACATCGCCAATGTCTATCCCTTTGATATCATATGAGAACTGCTGGCTTTTCCAGAAGCTCTTGCTTTCCAGCGGCTGCACGGCGTTGATGAAATCCGGGTTGATGGATGCAGTGAGGGTCCCCTTCCTGGTGCTTTTCATGCCGGAGATGATCTCCGATTCGCGCGCGCTCTGGGCCGTCGGCTGGCGGGAAACGATGATATCCTTGGCTGCCGGCGCCGCCCGCTGCACCGCGGGCGCCCCCCCGAGGATGTGGACCTCTATCTTGTAGGCGAAGTCGGTGACCTTCGGTATCACCTCATCCATGTTCTGACTCTGGCTGACGACCGTCAATGCCGATTTGGCAGCGCCCACATCGGCAAGCCGCCCATCGATGCTCAGGCTGTTGCCGAACTTGGTGATGCTTCCCCAGACCACAAAGTCGGCATTCAGTTTTTTCCCCAGGGCATAGACATCGGCCTGGCTCGGTTCTTTCACACCGGATTCCTTCAGGACAGCCATCACGGCATCCCGGCTCGCAACCTCGATGTTCTCGTTGACGGAAATACGCGATGAGAGCATGTCGGCTATACCCTGCCGCACATAGTCGATGTTCTCCGCGCTGTGGACCGAAAAGGGCAGAATGGCGACCCTTTTCGAGTCTTTCGCCCAGGATGGCGCGCCCGTTGCCGCCAGGCACAACAGACAGACGAGCCATTTGCACCAATGCTTCATACTTCTCCTCCGATCAAATGTGGCGGTCAAACCCGGCGCGGGACCCGCCGGAATCCATCCCCTGATGCGGGAACTTCCATCTGCGGTACGTCTAACATGTCGCGCCCCAGATTACAACCCGGATTTTGGGATCTAAGACAGTTAAAATACTTGACTCTGTCTCTTGCTCATACTAAATTCGTAACCTCCCGCGGACAGGGTCTGGGGGACTGAGCTACCGGGCATGCAGGAATCAGTGGTCCGCGGTTGATACGCCGAGCGGGCAGTGAAAGGAGAGGGGCTTGATACCGAGATATTCGCGAGAGAAGATGACCGCCATCTGGAGTCCCGAGAACCGGTACCAGAAATGGCTGGATATCGAGATCCTGGCCTGCGAGGCCATGGCTGAAAGGGGTGAAATTCCGGAGGCGTCTCTGCAAAACATCCGGGAGAAAGCAGGATTTGATGTCAGCCGTATCGATGAGATCGAAAAGACGACCAAGCATGATGTGATCGCCTTTCTCACCTCCGTCACGGAAAAGGTGGGCGAAGACGGACGCTTCATCCATATGGGGCTCACCTCATCGGATATCCTGGATACCTCCCTCGCCCTTCTGCTGCGCGAGGCGGCCGACATTTTGATCGACGATCTGGATCAGCTGCTGGCCGTCCTGAAGAAGAAGGCCTTTGATCACAAGCGCACCCTCATGATCGGACGGTCGCACGGCATCCACGCGGAACCGATCACCTTCGGCCTGAAGATGGCGATCTGGTACACGGAAATGGAGCGAAACCGGGAGCGAATGATCCGGGCCAGGGAGACGATCAGCGCGGGAAAGCTCTCGGGCGCCGTGGGCACCTTTTCCTTCGTCGATCCGAGCATCGAGGCCTATGTCTGCAAAAGACTGCGGCTCAAGCCGGCGTCCGTCGCTTCACAGATCGTTCAGCGGGACCGCCACGCCGAGTATTTCACCGCCATGGCCATCATCGCCTCGTCGCTGGACAAATTCTCTCAGGAGATTCGACTGCTGCAGCGCACCGAGGTGCAGGAGGTCGAGGAACATTTTTCTCCCGGACAAAAAGGGTCTTCCGCCATGCCGCACAAGCGAAACCCCGTTTTGTCGGAAAACCTGTCCGGCCTCTCCCGCCTGATGCGGTCCTACGCCCTGGCCGCCATGGAAGATGTGGCCCTGTGGCATGAGCGGGATATCAGCCATTCCTCCGTCGAGCGGGTCATCGGTCCGGATGCCACGATCCTGCTCGATTTTATGCTGAGCCGCTTCACCGGACTGGTTGAGCAGCTCGTCGTCTATCCGGAGCGGATGCTTGCCAATCTTCAAATGACCAAAGGGATCTTCTTCTCCCAGATGGTCCTCCTGAAGCTGATCGAGAAAGGGGTCAGCCGGGAGGAGGCCTATGCCATCGTCCAGCGCAACGCCATGCGCGCCTGGCAGGAAGGGCAGGAGTTCAGGGAACTGCTGTCGCGGGACGGTGAAGTGAGTTCCCGGCTGGGAGCCCATGAACTGGCCGCTCTGTTCAATGTGGAGAATTTTCTCACACACGTGGATTTCATCTTTCAGCGTGTGTTTGGAGCGCAAACATGAAACGACGGATCCTTCCGGTTCTCTTCGCCCTGTTGCTCACCGGTGCGACAGCCTGCACCCATCTGGAGGATTACAGGGACATCGCCCGCCAGAAGGGGATGTCCGGCGAATACATGGACGCCCTGAACCGGTGGACGCGATCCAAGGTGATCTATTCCCAGTTTGAAACACAGGCCCATATCAGCGCTACCTACCACGGGCCCGATTTCAACCGCGCCTATCTGGAGGAGCATTCACGAATCTACCCGCTTCGGGAAGAGGATCGCAGGAAAAGGGAAGGGGCCTCCAGGGGTGCAGCGTCCGATGTTGCCGAGTTCCTTTTTTATGCCGCGATTCCGGAGAAAGCCTCCAATGATTTCGACCGGCGGGGATCCATCTGGACGATCTTTCTGGTCAACGGAAAAGGCGAAAGAATAGACCCCCGGGAGGTGCGGAAGATCGAGCCGGTCACGCCCCTGATCACCAAATTCTACCCCTACGTGAACCCTTATTACGGAATGGCGTATCGGCTCCGTTTCCGCCCCTTGTCGGCGGAAGAGGCGGATTCGCTCAAACTGGTCATCACCGGGGTCCTGGGAAGGGCGGAACTCACGTTCGGGCAGCGCTGATGCGGCACTTCCGCCAAGGGGCGCCAGGTCCGCCCGGTGAGCCGCGCGTCAGGGGGGCCGCACCGGACACCTCTTCGGCTAGAGGGTGTCCCGCGAAACGACCGTGTCCTTCAGCCAGCGGCGGTCATCCTTTTCCGGGTAGTCGAGGTTGTAGTGGAGCCCCCGGCTCTCCTTGCGCATCCTGGCGCAGGCGATGATGAGCTTGGCGGCCACGACGATGTTCCGCAGTTCCAGCAAGTCCCGCGTGATGAGGAAGTTCCGGTAGTACTCTTCAATCTCCCGGCTGATCAGATCGATCCGGCGATGTGCCCGCTCCAGGCGTTTGTCGGAGCGGACGATTCCCACGTAATTCCACATGCACCGCCGCACCTCGTCCCAGTTGTGCGAGACGACGACCGACTCGTCGCTCAGCGTGGCACCCCCGGGATCCCATGTAGGGATGGGAATGGGATCCTCCTGCGTTGCGGAGATGAGGTCCGCAACCCGGAGGAAGGAGCGATGGGCAAAAACAACCGCCTCCAGCAGTGAGTTGCTGGCCAGACGGTTGGCGCCGTGCAGGCCGGTACAGGCCACCTCCCCGCAGGCCAGCAGACGGTCGATGCTCGTCTCGCCGCTGGCGTTGACGCTGACCCCGCCGCAGAGGTAATGCTCCGCCGGGACGACCGGGATCGGATCGCGCGCCATGTCGATTCCGAACTCAAGACACTTCTCGTAAATATTCGGAAATCGCGACGACAGGAAAGCCTTGTCGCGGTGCGTGATATCCAGAAGAACATACTCGTCGCCGGACATCTTGAGTTCCCTGTCGATGGCCTTGGCAACCACATCACGGGGCGCCAGGCTCTTCATGGGGTGGTATTTCTCCATGAAGGCGACGCCGCTTTTTGATTTCAGCACGGCGCCTTCGCCGCGCACCGCTTCGCTGATCAGAAAGGATTTGGCATCGGGATGGTACAGACAGGTCGGGTGAAACTGGATGAACTCCATGTTTGCAATCTCCGCGCCGGCCCGGTAGGCCATGGCGATCCCGTCGGCGGTGGCGATGTCGGGGTTCGTCGTGATCAGATAGACCTTGCCGGCGCCGCCCGTGGAGAGCATGACGAACTTGGCGCGGAAGGTGTGGACCTCGTTCTTTTCGATATCCAGGACATAGGCCCCGAGGCAGCGGTCGGGGCCTTGCCTTTTCTGCCGCAGCGCGGAGGTCAGGGTGATCAGATCGATGGCGATATGGTTTTCGAAGATACGGATATTCTTCTGCCGACCCGCCTTTTCGTGCAGAGCCCGTTCGATCTCCCGGCCGGTCAGGTCCCGGGCATGGATGACCCGACGCATCGAGTGACCTCCCTCCTGGCCGAGGTCGAACCGGTCCGGGTCCTCGGCCGAGCGGGTAAATTCAACACCCCACTGCACAAGCTCCCGGATGCGCTCCGGTCCCTCGGTCACCACGAAACGGACCACCTCTTCGTTGCAGAGCCCCCCCCCGCACTCCAGGGTGTCGTTGATGTGATACTCGAAACGGTCCATCCGGTCCTGGACCACCGCAATGCCGCCCTGGGCCATATTCGTGGTTGAATCGGTCTTGTCCTTCTTGGTGACCATGGCGACGGTTCCCAG
>JBFMBA010000329.1:0-2729 GCA_040755475.1 Thermodesulfobacteriota bacterium | reverse complement strand
CCCAAGGAGGGCACGCCGCCCGAGGAATACAGGTCATAGGTGATATTTTCATTCGGGTTAGAACTCCCCGCCGTTGTATCGCAGTTGGCGTTGAGATCCGTCACGAAGCTGATCGCATTGGCGCCGGCGTTCGTGATCCCCGTGCAGGGGGTGTTCGTCGCCGTCGTGGTGCCCGTGCAGCGGCGAACGGCGCTGCCCGGGCTGGTACACAAGGAGGATGTCTGATTATACCCTGCCATGCTGACCTCGCGGACCATCATATCCAGGGCGATCCGGGCGTTCTGATGGAGCTCGGCGAGCTGCTCCTGATTGGCAAGATGCTTGCTCTGCAGGGTGAACGTGGCATAGACGGCGCTCAGAACGACCATCCCCACGGCCGTGGCGACCAGCAGCTCAACCAGTGTAAATCCGACAGGTTTTTTTATCTGCATCGTGTTCAGTTATTGACCGCTTTTGCGACTTTCTACGATATCGTCAGTTATTCTTCGCCCGCATGGTCCGCAATGTGACCGAACGGCTGAAGTTCAGCCAGGTCCACGTGACCGTCACGTCCACCGTTTTTCGATTGTTGTTTTCCCCGCTCACATTCCACACCCTTGTGTAGTTCAGATTATCCATGCTCCTTGTATCGCTGCCGGTCGCCAGGCTCTCATAGGGTATACGCTTGAGATCTTCCATTTTATCCCTGGCAAGGGTCGTCGCGGTGGTCAACGTTTGACTGACCTCGTTACCCTTGACAACCGTCGCGGTCAACGCCGCCAGGCCGCTCAGTGCGACGGCCAGCAGAAATACCGCGATCATCACTTCGATCAGGGTAAAACCGCGATTGCCCACCGGCCGATCCATTGACGTCACCGCTGTATCCTGACCGCCGTTTCGATTCACCATGGCTCTCCCCGCGGCTGTTTTCTGATCCCCTCCCGTGCTACGGGCAACTGTCGATCTTCACACGTCCGGTCAACCCCACCGTGACACATTGCGTGGCGCCGGTCCGGGCGCTGGTCAGGGTGACCGTCGAGCCCGGAGAGGCGGTCCCCCGCGGCGAAAAGATCGGGTTTGCCGAGGCGCCCAGGGCGATGTCGTAGTAATCGTTCCGGATGTTCTTCGCTTCCGTTGCCTCGCCCGTATCGGCGGACCCGTTGTTGTTGGCGTCCGCCAGAATGGTATAGGTCATCTGATCTTCGCTGAAAAAGACCTTGAACTCGTGATTTCTGCTCACCGCGTTCTGACGGGCCGCCATCAGATCCGACATCACCATCCGCGCGGCGCCCTTGAGTCGCCGCTCCGCCATGTAGTTCATGAAATTGGGTGCGGCAATGGCCGAAACGATCCCCAGGATCGCGACAACGATGATCAGCTCCAGCAGGGTCAAACCCGTTTTATTGAATATTTTCATGAAGAAACCGGACCTTAGCGTCATCATAAGGGATATCCCGGCGCAATGTCAACTGGAAACCTCATGCAGAATGTGAAGCTCCCCGCCCACCGGGCGAGGCTGCCCGGTAAGGTTTTTGTCTTTCCAGCAAATCCTGTGCGGTACGCATCGCCAAGCCACGCAACGTGACTGGAAAATCGGATCCCGGAAGCACGCATTGGAGATTTTGTTTTTTACCTAGAAGAAAAGTCCGGTCAGGGCGGTTCCGTAAAAGAGGTAAAGGACGGCCGCGATGCAGAGAAAGGGGCCGAAGGGGACCGCATACCGCATGTCCTTGCGCTTGACCAGGATGATCGCGATTCCCGCGACCGCGCCTAGCAGCGAGCTGACCAGCAGGATGAACAGGAGGGATTTCCAGCCGAGGAAGGCCCCCAGCATGGCCAGGAGGTTCACATCCCCGCCCCCCATCCCCTCGCGCCCCGTGAGCGCCTCGTAGTAGACGGCCACGAAATAGAGGGTCCCGGCGCCGATCATCACCCCGAGGAAGGCGTCCAGGGCCGAAAGGCCCATGAAAAAAACGGCGAGGAGGGCGAAAACCGGAATGCCGCCCAGGGTGATCACATGGGGGATGATCTGCCGGTCCAGATCGATGAACGTCACTACGATCAGCGCGCAGATGAAGACGAAAACGGCCAGGAAGGCCGGCGTCAAACCGTACTTCCGGAACAGAAGCCAGGCGAAGGCCGCCGTCAGGAGCTCGACCAGGGGATAACGGGGGGAGATCCTTCCCTGGCAGTCCCGGCACCTCGCCCCGAGCAGGAGATAACTGAGGATCGGGATGTTGTCATAGGGACGGATCGGGCGGCCGCATTTCGGGCAGCGCGACCCCGGGGATACGATCGAGAGCCCCTCGGGAATCCGGCAGATGCAGACGTTGAGAAAGCTTCCGACGGCTGCGCCGGCAAGGGCAATGACGCCCGGGAGCCATGCCGCGGAAAGCCACCCGATCCAGGCTCCGGGGAGCAGGGAGTCCATCAGCCGTCCTTCCTCTGCCAGTCGTAGGGGATATCGTTGTCGTGGGGATGGACCCGGAACTCATCGGGCTCCCGGTAGTTGTAGCGGTCCGTCGGCGTATTGACGACGATCGCCTCTTCGGTGGAGATGCATTTGAATCCATGGAAAACCAGGGGGGGAATATGAACGAGGATCGGGTTGTGCAGACCCGCGAAGAACTCGTTGACCTCGCCGAAGGTCTTCGAGCCCTCCCGGCCGTCGTACAGGACGATCTTCATCATCCCCCGGACGACCGCCATGTTGTCGGACTGTTTCTTGTGGTAGTGCCACCCCTTGACCA
>JBFMBA010000328.1:0-15639 GCA_040755475.1 Thermodesulfobacteriota bacterium | reverse complement strand
CCGCGCTGGTCGTCCCGGGAACCGTGGTTGCCGTAAATCTGCAGGGCGAAGCGGGCAAAGTCCCGCACCATGAAATCGAAGACCTGGTTGATGATATCCCTGTCGACCTTGTCCAGCGCTGCCTGCTCCAGGATCAGCTGGCCGTAGACCACGATGGAAAACATCTCGCCGATGGGCAGGGACCACGAGGGATCCATGTCCTGCATCTTGTCCGGGCCGGCCTTTTCGATCATCTCCTTGAGGACCCCGATCTGTTCCATGAAGGCCGCCACGTTCGGCAGGTCGCTGCTGGCCTCGAAGACGGGCCCGTAGTCGTGGAACCGGACGGACCCCAAGCCCCTTGCGGGACCCTGGTTGAACAGGAACCCGTCGTCCCTGAGGGAGAGGTCGGGCGCCACGGGTTCGTACACGGCCGGGTTGAAGAAGTAGTTCATCATGAACTTGCGGATGAGCTGCACGTTCACGTGCACCGTGCCCTCGAGCTTGGAGGGGCCGCGCACGTCGCTGGCCGCCATGTGGAAGTAGGTGTCCTTCTCGAATCCCTTCGCGGCGATGACTTCCCAGAGCAGGTTCACGACCTCCTCGGACTGCAGTGTCACCTTCATCTTGCTGGTCGGATTGTAGAGCAGGTAGCGCCTGTCGTCGGCATGGGCGCCCCTGAAGTAGTCCGTTGCCCGGCGCTGGTAGAGTTTCATCGCCACGAGCCGCAGCCAGGCGTCCATGAAGTTCCTGCGCACGTGGGGCATGTCGGTGACCTTCATGCCGTAGAGGATGCGGTTGGAGGCATGGGTGATCGCCTCGTAGAAGCAGTGCTCGGCCAGGCCGATGGACGCGGGGCCGATGTTGAATTTGCCGATGTTCACCGTATTGAGCGCCGAATCCCAGGCATGGGAACCCCGGGAGAGGATCTCCTCTTCGGTGATGGGATAGTCGTGAAGCGCAAAATTGGACACGTACTCCTGGTGGCTGATCACGTTCTGCTTGAGCTCGTAAGCCTTGTGGCGGTAGTTGGTGATGAAGAAGACATAGTCGTCGGTGCCGTCCTTGACCTTCCCCAGGGTGGAGACCATTTCGGCCTCGTTGCCGTTGCCGATGTAGTACTTCTCGCCGTTGGCCGCGAACGTCCCGTCACCCCTGGGGGTCAGCGCGGTCTCGGTGGAATAGATATCCGCGCCGTGCGCCCTTTCGGAAAGCCCGAAGGCGAAAATAGCCCCGTTCCTGAGCAGCCGGGCGGCCTGCCTCTTGGCCTTCTCGTTGGGGCTCATCCATATGGGACCCAAACCCAGGATGGTCACCTGGAAGCAGTACCAGTACCCAAGCCCATAGAAAGCCAGCAGCTCCGAGTACTCGCCGTTCCGGGCCGTGTCCCAGCGGGCGTCGGGATCGCCGCCGGCGTACGCCTGGGGCGTCAGCAGCTTGAAGAAGATTGCCTCCCGGGCGAGAAAATCGATGAACTCCCGGTACCAGACCTTCCTGTTGTAATCATCGAGGAGCTTCCGCTTGCCCATCTTCTCGAAGAAGGCCACCGTCTTTTCCATGATGGCCTTCGATCCGTCATCTTTCATGAGGCTCTTGTACTTTTTGGGCTGAAGCAGGAAATTCATATCATCCTCCTTTTTCACTATCATTCAACCAGCCGTGGATGGACGCGGCGACCCTTTCCCATCCCGGCTCGCCGAAGATCCAGTGGGCATGGCGGGGGAATTCCATGTAGGTGGCGTATCCCTTGTATTTGCGGGCGATCCGGAGATTGACGGAAGCGGGGGTGATCCGATCCTCGGCGCCGACCACGACCAGCATCGGGTCATCGATCTTCCTTTCGTCGATGGAGGCCGCTTTGCGGGGATCGAGGAAAGAGAAGCCGATCTCGAAGAAGGCGCGCCCGGAATCGTGCACATACCGGCCGTAGGCGGCCCGCCGCTCCGCTTCGGGGAGCAGGTGCATCGCCGAATAGCTGGTGGATTCGAAGGTCGATTTGATGGGTTTCCTCCAGAAGCCCCACTCGATCATCTCGGTCGAAATGCTCTTCATCACCGAAGGGGTGATGGCCGATATCCCGGCCGGGGCTGCCGATGCCAGAAGCACCAGGGCGCTGCCCAGTTTGCGGCTCCCCAGGATCTGGGTGATGAGGCCTCCCATGGAATGGCCGATGAGGACCGGTTTTTCATCGAGGCCGCGGATCATCCGTTCAAGATCGTCGGCGTAATCCAGAAGGCTGACAGTCCCCAGCTCCGGATGCGGAGCGCCCTTCGGATCCACGTCGTGATGCCGGAGGGCCGGAGCGAGACAGCGATACCCCCTGCGCCCGAAAAAGCCCCGGTAATTCTCCCAACACCAGGAGCCGCCGAACATCCCATGGATCATCACCATGGTCCGGACCATTCTTCCTCCCTGTCACCCCAACCGGGGGACGTCAATGATCCCACCGGTGTTCAGGGATCGACGTTCTCCGATCATCCGCCATCGGAGGTCCATCCTGAACACCCGGGCCTGTGCCCGATATGTGAGGCTCCCCGTCCAACGGGCGGGGCTGCCCGAACCCCGCCTGCAGGGCGGGGCTTGCGGATTGCGTTCCCGGTCGATCCACCTTCCGGTGATGTCTCAGGCCAGCAGCGCCGCGATTTCTTCCTTGCGGGCATCGGCATCCGCCCTGCCGATTTCGACAAGTTTTTGGATGTACCGCCGATCAAACATGATCATGCTGAGCCAGTCAAAGCTTTCCGACTTCTTCGTGCCGAGCCGGCGGGTTAAAAAGCGAAACGGACGGGGCAGATTGGGTTCGAATTGACCCGCCACCTTCCCCAGGTCGACGGAAGGGCGAAGGGCAAATGCCCTCACCAGGCGCGGATTTGAGACGTCATTTCGCGATGCTTTCAGCAGAAGCTTATTCACACGATCCAGTCCCAGCAGATCCTGATCCAGCATGTCCACAAAAATGGCGTTCATCAGGACATCCATGATCCTCGCAATCGATGGATAGCGGTGATTCTGCGCGGAACCCGCCTCCGGCAGTGACGGCCGGTGGCGGGTCGATACCGCGATGATGCGCCCCGCACCCAGATGCAGCGCCGGCGCCAGCGGCGCATACTGACGGATTCCGCCGTCCCCGAACCAGGAATCGCCGATTCTCACGGCCGGAAAGAAGATCGGCAGCGCCGTGGAGGCCATGATCTGTTCCGCCGTGATATCGGTCATGACGCTATGACGATCGGGCCTCTCCCACATGGAGATATTCCGCCCCTGAACCCAGGTGACGGCCTGACCAGTGCTGTAGTTGGTGGCCGTGATGGCGAGGGCCTTGATCCGCTGCTCGCGGATGTTCTCACGGATCCCCGCAGATCGACGGTCAGCCGAGGCGAACCTTCCTTCCAGGAGTCTGCGGAGCGGCGAGGTATCCACAAGAGACCTGGGAGCCGCCGCGTTGTCCAGACCGCCCGAAAGAAAATGAAATACCCACTGCAGCAGGCTTTTCGCCAGGTGCCAACCCTTGAGGTCATACACCTGCTCCATTGTCAGGTTGCACCAAACGTCGGTCAGGGCGTCGATCGCCTCTTTGAACGTACCCCGATGATCGGCGATAAATGTGGCGTTGATGGAGCCGGCGGAAATGCCGGTCAGTATGGGGATCCGCAGGCGAGGGTAGTGATCCGCCAGACAGCGCAGAAATCCCACCTGGTAGGCGGCATGGGCCCCGCCGCCGCCCAGTACGAGAGCCAGATCATCATTGGCGTTGGTCATCGCCCGCACCTTATTGACAAGAAATGGCTTTGAGACCCAAGGACATCATCTCCCGGAAGCGCGCTCTGGAGATTTTCCGGTCCCCCTGCCCCCAAAGCGCAGCGCCTTCATGGAAAATGAGGGACGGCTCCTTTTTTCGCGGAAAATAGGGAGCTGTCCCTATTTTCCCTATTTCCCATCGAGCGAAGCGGGATGGTGCATGGTCGAATCATGTCCAGCGTGCAGAGAGAGAACGATTTCCGAAGTATCCGGCTTTGATGATGTACATATAGGACGAGCGGCATGGCGTGTCAAGAACAAGAAAGGTCATTGATCCCCCGTTGCGAGCTGTGATATGACCCCCATGCGAACAAAGCACCGAAAGGAGAGGCTGTGGGCCAAACACTGGATGCGTTTTTCGAGCCGAAGGGCGTTGCGGTCATCGGGGCGACCGACGCCCGCCACAAGCCGGGCAACGATATCCTTCGGAATATGGCCGCCAACGGCTATTCGGGCGAGCTGTACCTGGTCAACCCCAAGGGGGGCGAGATCATGGGGCGGCGGGTCTACCAATCCATCGCGGAACTGCCCGAGGGGATCGACCTGGCCGTGATCATCCTGCCCGCCAAGCTCAACCCCGAGGCGATCCGGCAGTGCGCGGCCCGGGGCATCCGGGCGATCGTCCTGGCGGCGGGGGGCTTCTCGGAGGTGGACGAGGCAGGGCGGCGCCTGCAGGCGGAACTCGAAGCAGCCGTGCAGGAAACCGGCGTCCGGGTGATCGGGCCCAACACCTCGGGTCTCACGTCAACCCCCTTCGATTTCACATCGAGCTTTTTCCCGCTGGGAAGGATCCCCCGGGGCCACATCTCCTACATCGCCCAAACGGGGAACTTCGCCACCCACACCATGCGTTACATCGCCACCGGCGAGCACTACGGCGTGGCGCGCGTGGTGGGCGTAGGCAACAAGATCGACGTCGACGAGAGCGACGTGCTCGAATACTACGCCGCCGACCCGCAGACCGAGGCGATCTTCGTCTATCTGGAGAGCTTCAAGAGCCCCCGCCGCTTCCTCCAGATCGCCCGGGAGACCACCCGGCGCAAGCCGATCGTCCTTCTGAAGGGGGGCAGCACCGAGGGCGGCTCGCAGGCCGCCGGGGCGCACACGGCGGCGCTGGCCTCCGACGACCGGATCATCGACGGGGCCCTCAGGCAGGCCGGGATTGTGAGGATCACCAAGTACTCCCATCTGATCCTCGCGGCAAAGGCCCTCTCCGCCATGCCGCTTCCAAAGGGCAACCGGATCAGTTACCTGGCGCCTTCGGGGGCGATGCTCGTGGCCATGACCGATATGT
Organism: Thermodesulfobacteriota bacterium; assembly: GCA_040755475.1. GTDB lineage: Bacteria > Desulfobacterota > Syntrophia > Syntrophales > UBA5619 > JAKAFS01. The sequence continues at coordinate 10,568 of JBFMBA010000328.1, read as the reverse complement.
GCCAGAAATACTGGAATCTCGAAGTGCCGTCCCTGGAGGAAACCAGCCGTCTGCGTCTCCAGGAGATCAGCCCGCCCTTTATCCGCATGCGCAACCCCGTTGACATCTGGCCGTCGGCCATCGTGCACGGGGTCGAATACGCCTACCGGGAGGGGATGGAGGCGGTCCTGAAGGACCCGCACATCGACGCCGTCGTCCCGATCCTGATGATCACCGATGAGACGGGGGTGCCCGATCTCGGTTTTATCGTGGATCTCGCCCGCAGATACCCGGACAAGCCCATCTACGTCACCTTCAGCGGCGAGAAGAAGCACATGGAGGCGGCCAAGGCATACCTGGAGCCGAAGGGGGTCCCCACCTTTCCCATGATCGAGGAGCCCTTCGAGGTGCTCTCCATCCTGACGCAGTGCCGCAGATACATGAATCGCCGATAACAGAGGGGGTTTGGCAATGACCGATATAAACACACTGATCGACTCAGCCCTGGGGGAAAGCCGCAAGACCCTGTCGGAATGGGAGAGCGCGCGCCTGCTGGCGGACTTCGGCGTCCCGATGGCCAGAGGGATTTACGCGGGCAGCTGGGACGAGGCGCGGCGGGCGGCGGCAGATATCGGCTATCCGGTGGTGCTCAAGGCGTGCTCGCCGGAGGTGAGCCACAAGACCGAAGGCGGCCTGGTGGCGCTGGACCTGCGCAGCGAGGCGGAGCTGGAGGCGGCCTTCCAAGAGATCGGTGCGGCATCTGCCGGCAGGGGCGGGGGTTTCCTCGTCCAGGAGCGGATCAGGGGGCGGCGGGAGCTCGCGGTGGGGATGATCCGCGATCCCCAGTTCGGCCCCTGCGTCATGTTCGGCCTGGGAGGCATATTCACCGAGATCCTGAGCGATGTCACGTTCCGGCCGGCGCCGCTGAGCGCAGCGGACGCGGCGGAAATGATCGGGGAGATCAAGGCGCACGCGATCCTCGGCGCCGTCCGGGGGATGACGGCAGCGGACCGGGAATCGCTGGCGGCCTGCCTGATCGCCATGGGGCGCATCGGCGTGGAGTGCGAAGCCATCCAGGCGGTCGACGTGAATCCGCTGATCGTCGAGGACGTCGGGCCGGCAAGCGGGCGGGGCAGCAGACCCGTGGCCGTGGACGCGCTGGTGATCCTGAAGGGGGAGTAGGAGATCCCTTCAGCCCAGTGTGCCCTCCAGGCCGATCTCTTTGGCGAAGGCATCCAGCGTCTTGACCACCTCGGAAGACACGGGGATGCCGCTTCTGAGATAATCCAGTTCCTTCAGGTACTCCATTTCCCCGGGCATCACGATCCCCGGGGAGCCTTCCATGGGCGGCGAGGCCTTCAGCTCGTCGATCATCACACCGACCCGCTCCTTGAACACACCCGGATCGAGAAAGGCCCCGATGTCGAAGGCCATGAAGAAATGCCCGAGGTTCACGGGCGTGGCCAGCTTGTCGAACCAGAGGGGAATCTCGTTCAGGATGGCCGCCCGCGTCAGGACGCCGGAGAGGATCTCGATCATGATGGCCAGCCCGAAGCCTTTGTACCCCATGGGGAGCAGCGTCCCGTTGGGAAACATCTCCCTGGGATCATCCGTCGGGCGGCCCTGCTCATCGAGGATCCAGCCCAGGGGAATCTTGGTCCCCTTCACCGCCTCCAGCCGGATCTTTCCGCCGGAAACGACGCTCATCGCCATGTCCAGGACCAGCGGGTAGGGCTTGTTCGTGGGGACCGTGATCGCCAGGGGGTTGTTTCCGATGGCGGACTTTCCTCCTCCCCAGGGCGCCATGACGGTGGCGGTGTTGCAACCGGCCATGCCGATCATGTCGCGCTTGAGCGCCATCATGGGGTAGTAGGCGGTCATGCCGAAATGGCAGCTGTTGCGCACGCCGGCGAAGCAGACGCCCTGGGTCCGGGCCCGCTCGATCACCATCTCCATCGCCCGGATGCTGACGATCTGCCCGAGGCCGTTGTCCCCGTCGATCAGCAGCGCGGCCGGCTTGTCGGACAGGACGGCGATCTCAGGGCGGGGATTGGAGCCCTTCTCGAGCAGCCGCCGGCAGTAGAAGGGCAGCCGGACGATCCCGTGGGAGCCGATCCCCCGGAGCTCCGACCGGATGAGGGTGTCCGACATCCATTCGGCATGCATCTCCGAAAGCCCGCAGGCGCGGAAAGACCGGACCGAAAAATCACGTAACACGGAAACGGGGATGAACAGCGCCTCTTTTTTCTCCATGGATATGTCCTTTCTGTATCGGTGAACGGGCGCAGAGCCCGCGCCTCGCCGCTATTGGGCCGCCTTCATCGCCTGGATCGTCCGGCTCCACACGGCGCGGAGGATCGTCACATCGTGGCCCAGTTCGATGGCCTTGACGCCCAGCGCCTTCGCCTTGTGGACCGTTTCCCACTGGGGAAAACCGGCGCCCGGATAGATGACGAACTTCCCGTATTTGTCCGCCGCCTCGACGGTCCTTCGCAGGCTGCTGATCACCCTGTCGTGCTCCGTCTGGAGGGGAACCCCGGCGGAAATGCTGAAATCGGCGGGTCCGAAGAGCACCGCGTCCACCCCCTCGGTGGCCAGTATGGCGTCGATGTGGGGCATCGTCGCGATATCCTCGATCATGGGAATGACCAGGGTTTCCGCATTGCTCCACTCCATCCATTCGGTCGCCCCGTTGACGCCCCACTGTCCGGAGAGGCAAAGCCCGCCGTAGCCCCGCTTGCCGAAGGGAGGGAATTTCGCCGCCTGTACGATGGCCTCCGCATCCCTCTGGTCGTGGACGTGGGGGACGATCACCCCGCCGGCGCCCGCCTCGAGGGCTTTTCGGACCAGATAGGGATTGTCCCTGTCCACCCGCATCAGCGGGACGATGCCCGACAGGAGCGCCCCGCGGATGACGTTCTCCGCGCTCTCGTCCTGACGCCAGGCATGCTCGTTGTCGATGCGGCAGAAATCCAGCCCCGTGTACCCGGCCAGCTCGATGATCGCCGGACTGAAGCTGTACAGCGCCGTTCCCAGGGCCGTCTCGCCCCGCTTGATCTTTTCCCTCAGGCTGTTCTTTTTGAATTCCATTCCCGTCTCCTTTGTGCGTGTCTGTGATGCACCATGGCATGCGACCCCGATTGCGGATGTCGGTTTGCATCTTCGCTCTTCCTCGGTTATGGGCCGGGGTGACGGCAACCGCCGCATGATCGGTCTGAACCACAGTCCACAGCAGGATGCGGATTTTGTCAAGCCGGACTTCTGTTCGGTACAGCCCCTATGTCGGCGGGAGTGTCAGCGGGCGGCAGGGCGTCGCGGAGGAGCTGGAGGGGGTGGAGCACCCTCATGCCCGTCAGATGGCGGATCTGCATCCGGCAGCCCTCGCAGTCCGTGAGGATCACATCGGGCTTCATGCGGGCCACCTCCTTCGCCAGGTCTTTGCCCACCTCCGCGGTGATGGCGTACTTTTCCTTCTTGAACCCGTAAAGGCCGCCCAAACCACAGCACTCCGCCTCGATCAGGCGCACGTCCAGTCCCGGGACCAGGCGAAGGAGCTCCAGGGCGGGCAGACCTTCGTTGAGCGACCGCAGGTGGCAGGGGGTGAAATAGGCGGCCTTCGCCTCGAGCCGCCTGTAGGACAGGGGCGCCTGTTTCTCCTCCTGCAGGCGCAACAGAAACGCACAGATATCGAACAGGTGCGTTGCCAGCTCTTCCGCACCGGGGAGATCGAGCAGCGGGCCGTATTCGTGCCGCAACATCATGCCGCAGCTCGTGGAGGAGAAGACGATGTCGGTCCCTTCGCGCACCTTGGGCAGCAACAGGGACAGATTCCGGAGACCCATCTCCCGGGCGCCGCGCAGGTCCCCGACCCCGAGACGGGGAATGCCGCAGCATCTCTGGTGGGGAACGCTGACCGTATATCCGTGCGCCTCCAGGCAAACCACGGCCGCCTTTCCCACGTCCACATCGTTGGTGTTGGTGAAGCAGCCGTAAAAGTAGGCGATCGTCGGACGGCTCGCGGCGTCCGCGGCGACGGGACGGTTGCGGAACCATCTCCGGAAGGTGGGGGAATCGAAGGCGGGCAGCTCCCGCCGCCGGTCGATGCCGAGCGCCTTGTCGAGGAGCCACCGGACGGCGCGCTGTTTCATCAGGGGATTGACGATCGCCGAAAAACGGGAGAACAGCTCGCCGAAGCGGTCGCTGCGGACAAGCAGCCAGTCCCGCAGCGTCCCCCCCCGTTCGTCCCGGTACTTCGCCTTTGCCATCAGGTTCAGCTCGGAGATGGGAACCCCGGCCGGGCAGACGGTATCGCAGAGGCGGCAGGCCGTGCAGAGTTCGATCCAGTCGTCGACGGAAACCTGGGAAGCCGAGCGGAACCGCTGGGCTCCGGGGCCTGCCTGCTTCGGTCCCGGAAACAGGGGCGTCACGCGGGATACGGGGCAGACCGCCATGCAGGTGGCGCAGCGGACGCAGAGGTCCGGAAGGTTCTTCGGGAGCGTCGGGGTGTCCGCCGCGTGCATCATGATGCGAGCGCCCTCCTGGCGGCGAGATAGCCCGTTGCGATGTCGATCCCCTGGTGGGAATGCTCATCGATCATCTGGTGGTGGGCCAGGATGGAGCCCGCCACCCATACATTCTTCAGAACCGCCTTTCCCCCCGCATCGATCGGCCGGAGGTCGGCGTCCGTGACGATGCCCGCGCAGTGGATCGGGTGGGCTTCTGTCTGGAAGAACCGTTCTCCGAACCACTTTCCGCGCCTGTCGGGCTGGTGGACGGGAAGATGAAAGAGCGGCTCGGAAATTTTTTCCATGCCGGCCTGCAGGCCTCCGCCGAGGAACCGCCCGGTCGCCAGGATGTAGCGGTCCGCGCGGTGATGGTTCAAAAGGGGCGGGTTCTGGAGGATGACTTCCTCGCAGCGGCCCTCCTTCACATCGGCACCGGTCACGGGATTGCCCAGCAGAAAGGTCGCCCCCCTGGCGATCAGGTGTTGCCGGAAACGGTGAAACATCCGTGTGCCCGGGATCGACGGCGGAAGCATCGGGATCTCGAAGACCTTCGCCCGGGTAACCGCCTCGAGCGTCCGGAGCACCTCGGCCGGCGCTGTAAGCCCCAGGACGGCGGGCAGGCCGATCCGCTGTTCCCCCGCCATCTGGCGCCGGATCGCCTCGCCGAGGCTCTCCCGGAAAGGGACCTCGTCCATCAGCCGGGCGAGGCCCAGCGCGGTCAAACCTTCCAGGCCGTAGCGGGGCAGGGAGAGATTCACCCCCCGGCACTGCAGGTGCAGGGACACCGTATCTCCCTGGAAGTCCTTGAAGCCCTTCAGGCCGACGATCAGCGTATCCGCCGCGGATATCCCCGCACCGGCGGCCATGGTGACCGGGAGCAGGTAGGTGGGACGCAGCGTCCCGGCGCCGGTGGGGACGAGGCTGTTCCCCCCCCCGACGGCATCGAACGTATAAGGCGGGGGGAACAGGTCCCGGAAGGCGTCCAGCGCTTCGGAAATCCCCGGCCATCCCGTCCGGGCGTAGGGATGTTCCGGATGCGCCGCGATCCACCCGGCCACACCTGCTTCCATGTCTTCTGCGGGCTTGATCCGGCCCAGGACATCGATGGTGTTTCCAAAGAGGGCGAGCGACCCCATCCCCCGGCCGACGACCAGCACCTGCGCTCCCATGTCGACGGCCGTCCGGGCGGCGGTCAGTCCCGCGAGCCCCGCCCCGATGACGATCAGATCCCACCGCTTCACGGACGATCTCCCTCCGCCGGCCCGGCCTCCTGCGGGGTGAGGTTGAACAGCCCCTTGTAAATGGATTCTATGAGCTCCTCCTCCTTCACGGAAATCCCCCAGAGGACGGGCCGGATCCCCTTCCACCGCTCTTCGAGAAAGGCCCTGAGCATGGGGTTGGAGCTGCCGAGTCCCTCCTCTTTTCTCCGCTCGTTCAGGACGCCCAGCAGCCGGTAGACGCAGAATCCGCCTTGGCAGGTCCCCTTGGCCAGCCGCGTGCGGTGGAGGATGTCCTGGAGTTCGCGGACCCGCCCTTCGCGCAGGATCGCATCGACGGTCTCCCGGGGAACGAGCTCGCAGTCGCACAGCAGCTCGCTCCGTGAGGCCGGTATCTGATGCCGCAGCCGGAGAAGCCGGTCCTGAAAGGTGTGGCCCCGCCCGGCGCCGGGGAGAGGCTGAAGGTGGGTGAGGCAGGGCACGTGAAGCCCCATCTTCGTGCAGATGAAGTCGACGGTTCGTTCCGCCATGAGGCGGTAGGTGATGAGCTTTCCGCCCGTGATGGTGATCAGCCCCTCCATGCCGTCGCGGCTCCCGTGGTCGATCAGGACAAAGCCGCGGCTGATCTCCCGGTCATCGCCCGTGGCCGCCGACTGCACCAGGGGGCGGACGCCGGCGTAAGCCCTGGTGAAGCGTTCCTCTTTGACGGCGGGGATCATCCACGCAAGTTCCTCGACGAGGAAGGAAACCTCCTCCGGGGTCACCTCCTGCTGCTCCAGGTCTTCCGTGCGCAGGGACGTCGTGCCGAGGATGGAAACGGTATCGTTGGGAACGATGATGTCGCCGCTCGCGGGCGGACGGCAGCGGTTGATCACCCGTTCGCTCAGGCGCGTATTGGTGATCAGCATGGAGCCCTTCGACAGGGCGATGCCGATCTGAAGGCCGACCGGACGAAGGATCTCGTTGGCCCAGGCGCCGGTCGCGTTGATGACCCAAGGGGCCGCGATCGTGATCGCCTCCCCGGTGATCCGGTCTTTCGCCCGGGCCCCGGCGATCCGGCGGCCGTCCCGGATCAGATCCGTGACTTCCGTGTGGAGCAGGAATCGCGCCCCGCGGGATTCGGCATCCCGGACATTTTCCACGACCAGCGTGAAGGGATCAATAGCTCCGTCGGGAACCTGGACTGCGCCGATCAGGCGCGGGCTGAGTTTGGGCTCCATGGACAGCACCTCTCTGGCGGTGAGAGGTTCCGTCTCGATCCCGGCCGCCGCGCAGGCGCGAATGAAGTCCGCACGGTACTCATGACCGTCTTCGGGCAGGGAGACGAACAGGCCGCCCGTCGCTTCGATGCAGTGCGGGGCGATCCGCCGCAGGATCCGGTTTTCGGCGATGCACTCCCGGGCCGCTTCGGGGTCGTTGACGGCATAACGGGCGCCGCTGTGGAGAAGTCCCTGGTTTCGTCCGGAGGCGCCCGAAGTGAAGTCCCCCTTTTCAACCAGAAGCGAGGGGATACCGCGCAGCGCCAGATCACGCGAGATCCCCGCCCCCGTTGCACCTCCGCCGATGATCAGGACTTCCGTCCGCAGGGCCATCTCTACCCACCCCATGACCATGGCGCCGGATGTTTCCGAAACACGCGCCATTTTGAGCTCTTAGGAATGTTTGCTAACAGGATTGCAGGGGATTGTCAAGGCAAATGCAGGCGTTCCCGGGCAGGGCCCGCCGGGCCCGCGGCCGCTCCGCCGGGCGCATATCCGCCTTGACAGAACAACCGGCTTCGGATAGATATCACGGCATTTAAAAGGGGTCGGCGAAGACGATATTGTACAACATCCGCAAGACAACACAGGATGCCCTTCAGGAGGAGATACTCCGGGAGCGACTGTCCGTCCTGGTGCGGGCCGGAGGGAACCTCGCCAATGCCTGGGACAGGCTCGAGAAGCTCAAAGGCGAAATGGAGGCGGAAGCGAGGGAGCAGGGCTGCATGGACGGGCCCGGCGGGCCCGCCGCGCCGGACCGGCGCGATCAGGCGGGCCGAGGCGGGATTTCCGTCCTCAACCGGAAGATCCGCGAGTACAACGAGCAGATCGAGCGGGTTCGAACCCTGCTCTACTATATGATCGTCACGCGGGAGGCCCTGGGGCTCATTCACCACCAGAGGCTCGAAGAGATGTACTAGCTGCCTCCGAAGAGGCGCCTCCTGCAGGAGCACACAGAGGCGCGCCAAGGGGAATGACCGTGCCGATCAATCAGGCAGCGGATGGCTGGATAGGCGATGACAGGGAGGACAGGCATCAGATGCAAGGGACAACCCGTTTGAAGATACCCAGAAAAGAGGCGGCATGCCAGAGGACCTGCCCTGCCGGTATTGATGTGCCGCGGTATGTCAGGGCGATATCCGCCGGGAAATTCGATGAGTCGCTGGCGGTCATCCGGGAGTCGATCCCCTTTCCGTCGGTATGCGGTTATGCCTGCTTTGCCCCCTGCGAAGCCCGGTGCGGCAAGGGACAATTCGATGAACCGGTCGCCATCAGGGCGTTGAAAAGGGCTGCGTCCGAAAAAGGGGGCGGGCTCTGGAAGAAAGGACTGGAAAAGCATCCGCCGTCGGGGAAAAAAGTGGCGGTCATCGGGGCGGGGCCGAGCGGTCTGACGGCCGCCTATTATCTCGCACTCAAGGGCCACGAGGTCGTCGTCCTCGAAGCAAAAGCGGAAGCGGGCGGGATGATGCGCTGGGCCATTCCCGCCTATCGCCTCTCCCGGGACATCCTTCGCGCCGAAATCGACGAGATCGAGGCCCTGGGCCTGCAGATCCGGACCCATGCCCGGGTTGAGTCGCTGGCCGACCTCGGGCATTCAGACTATCACGCCGTCTATATCGCCTGCGGGGCCCCCAAGAGCGTGCCCCTGGGGATCCCCGGCGACGATCTGCAGGGGGTGACGGGCGCCATCGACTTCCTGGAAGCGGTGAACGCGGGCACCCCGCCCTCCGTCGGCAAAAAGGTGGCGGTCATCGGCGGCGGCAATGCCGCGATCGATGCCGCGCGAAGCGCGCTCCGCCTGGGCGCGACCGATGTCACCCTCTTCTACCGCCGCACAAGAAACGAAATGCCCGCCTATCCCGACGAGATCGACGCCGCCCTCGAGGAGGGGGTGAAGATGGAATTCCTGACCGCCCCAGCCAGGATCGAAAAAAGCGGAAAGGGCCTGCAGGTGACCTTCAGCCGCATGGAACTAGGTCCCCCCGACCGGAGCGGCAGACCCAGGCCCGTCCCCAAAGCCGGCTGCGAAAACAGCATTCTTGTGGACACGGTCATCGCGGCGATCGGCCAGAAAGTCGATCTGGGCAGCCGCTTCGGCGTGCAGCCGGACGACAGAGGGCTCATTCGCACAGTCGGTGACGACGGGTCGACGGAGACCGAAGGGGTCTTCGCCGGCGGTGACGCGGTCAGCGGGCCCTCTTCGATCATCGAGGCCATTGCCCAGGGAAAGCGGGCCGCTTCGGCCATCGACCGGTATTTGGGGGGAGACGGCTCCCTTGCGCTGACCCTTGCCCCCGATGGGGCCGGCGATGCGCCGGGCCCCTGCACAGACGAGACTGCAGCGCGCACGCCGATCCCCTGCCTGTCCGCCGGCATCCGGGTGAACAGCTTCGATGTCGTGGAAAAAACGCTCAACCCCTACACGGCCTCCCGGGAAGCCGACCGGTGCCTGTCCTGCGATTACAGGCAGTTCGACGTGGAGCTCGATTTCGAAGGGTGCAAGGAATGCGGATACTGCCTGCACGTCTGTCACATGGATGTCTTTACCCCCGGCGCCCGCTTCAACGCGAAAGGGTATCGGGTGTTCGAGGCCAGGAACCCGGCAAACTGCGTCGGCTGCATGAAATGCTTTTACAGCTGCCCGGATTTTTGCGTGGAAATCAAGGAGTCCAGTAACCGATGAAACGATATCTTGAGACGGGAAATTTTGCCGTGACGGAGGGGGCGATCCTCGCCGGCTGCCGGTTTTTCGCGGGCTATCCGATCACCCCCGCGACGGAGCTGGCGGAGGCCATGGCATACCGGATGCCTCAGGTGGACGGCATATACATTCAGGGAGAGGATGAGTGCGCGGCGCTCCACCTGTGCATCGGCGCCGCCCTTGGGGGGTACAAGGCCATGACGGCCACCTCGGGCCCCGGCTACATCCTCTATGCGGACCCGTACGGATGGGCCATCGGCTGCGAGATCCCCCTGGTGATACTCAACTCGGGACGGGTGGGCCCCGTCAGCGGCATCACCGGCGCCCCCGGCCAGGGTGAATTTTACCTCTCCCGCTACCCCACGCAGGGAGGCAACTTCGAAACCATCGTCCTGGCGCCCAACTCCGCCCAGGAGGCCATGGCCATGACCGTCGAGGCCTTCTATCTGGCCGAGCGGTTCAGAACCCCCGTGACGATTCTCGCCGACCAGCTGGTGACCGACGGTTTCGAGGACATCAGCGTCCCCGAAACCGAGGAGGAGATGAAGGCGATGGGCTTTCGAACCAGGCCGCGGGAGATCCACCGGGGCCCCGTATTCTATCCGCCCACCGACGAGATCGACATCCCCCCCGTCGTCCTGGGGCACAACACCGGCGCGCTCTGCTCCGACTGGACCCCCACCGAGGAGGGGTACGACACCGAAGAGGTGGAGGCGCATCACAAGCACGCATACCGGCTCATTTTCAAGATACGGAACCACAGGGACCTGTTCAGCCATCTCTACGAGAAAACCTTCATGGACGACGACCCCGATCTGGTCGTCGTCTCCTTCGGCACGCCGTCGCGCGTCGTCAACACGGCGGTCAAGAAAGCCCGGCAGGAGGGGCTGAAGGTGGGCGCCCTGCG
>JBFMBA010000327.1:0-3392 GCA_040755475.1 Thermodesulfobacteriota bacterium | reverse complement strand
GGGATAGGCCTCGGCGACGGCAAAGAGTCTCTTCAGGGAATCCTGGAGGGCATTTTCGGCCTTCGCCGTTTCACCGGGGCCCGAAGCCTCGATCGCCCGCGTCCGGGCATCGGTCACCCTTGCGAAGAGTGATTGCTCGTGGGCGGCATAGCCTTTCACCGTTTCCACCAGATTCGGCACCAGGTCATACCGTTTTTTGAGCTGCACATCGATGTCTGACCAGGAGGAACGCACCGTGTTGCGCAGGCGGACCAGTTTGTTGTACAGCAGGACCGCAGCCAGGGCGACGATAGCCACCGCCGCTATGACAATCCATGAGAGTGCCATTTGGACTCCTTTCTCTCTGCTTTGCTGTCAACGGTTGGTATATCCTGATACGGGTTGAACGGATGTCGCGTGGATCGACAATAGGGAATGCCCCCTTTCATGTCAAGAGGATTGTTTGAAAAAGCTCGGAAAAAACTTGTGAAGGGAATGTATTGACAGGCGGGGCTTCTTTTACGTATCCTCGGGGCACCAAAACCATTGCAACGGAGGGATTGACGATGCATTTCGCCGATGGAGTCACGATCACGACGCTGGTGGAGAACTATGTCGACATGCTCCTCCCGAACACGGAGCGGATCAAGAGGCCGGGGCTCGCCTTCCATTTTGACCCGCGGAACAGACCCATCCAGGCTGAGAACGGGATTTCCCTGCTGGTCGACATATCCTTCGCCGGCCAGAATTACCGGATCCTGTTCGACGCCGGACTGAGCGGGTCGGTGATCCTCCACAACATGTCGGCGCTGAAGATCTCCCCGGACATCATCGACCACGCCGTCATCAGCCACGGCCACCCCGACCATTACGGCGGGCTGCAGGCCCTGCTCGAGGCCCGGAGCGTGCCGCTGCCGGTCGTCATCCACCCCGGCGCCTTTCTGACCCGGTATGTGGTCGCGGGAAACGGCTGGGTCATTCCTTACTACAACCAGTCGCTGCGCAAGGAGGAGCTGGAAGCGGCGGGCGGGCGGCTCGTGCTGTCGACAGGTCCCGTGCAGATCGGCCCGGCCGCTTTCACCACGGGCGAGATACCCCTTGAAACGCCCTTCGAGCCCCCCGGCCCCCCTTCGGGAGTCCCGTCCAGCCTCAGGTGCCTGAAAAACGGCGGGTTCGAGGAGGACCCAACCCCGGACGATCTCGCCCTGGTCGTCTGCCTGAAGGACAAGGGGCTGGTCGTTGTGGCCGGATGCGCCCATGCGGGAATCATCAACACGATACACCGGGCCCAGACGGTCACCGGTGTGGACCGCGTGCACGCCGTCTTCGGCGGTTTTCACCTGGGATTTCCCGGCATTCCCCAGGAGAAAGCGGACCGGACCGTCGAGGAGCTGAAGCGCCTGAAGCCCGCCGTGGTATCGCCGATGCACTGCAGCGGTTTCGGGACCCTGGCGGCGGTGGCCCGGGAGATGCCCGACGCGTTCCTGCTCAACACGGCCGGTGCGCAAATCACCCTTTAGCCTTCCCCCGCGCACCGGGTTCCCGCGCGGTTCACCGGTGCCGGGGCTTCCCGGAAGCCGACCGGCATCGGAAAGCCGAACCCGGTCAGGGTTCACCCCGGGAGCTTGGCCGGAAGCACGGCCCCCGGCTCACCCGCCGAGGGCAGCCGTCCCTGGACCGGATTGGACATTTCCGCTCCGGCTGGACAGGGATCAGAGCCGGTCAACGCGGACCTTGACACCGGTCACACCATGCCCTATTGTTGCGCCAGCATCGGGTTCCACAAGCCCCGCATGCGGCGGTTGTGCGCATCGGCCGTCTGCAGGCGGGGTTGCGGGGTAGCGGGCGCCGGAAGATCATCAAGGGGAGTCATGGGAAGGTGAACAGCCTTGTAAAGCCACTCATCGGTCTGGTCGGGGTCCTGCTCCTCGCCCTGTCTGCCGCGCCGGCCCGGGCCTCTTCCCTGGGCGTCTTTGTCAGTATAGCGCCGCAGAAGTTCTTCGTACGCAAGATCGGCGGACCCCTCGTCAACGTTTCGGTCCTTGTCCCCCCGGGCGCCGATGCCCACACCTACGAGCCCAGACCCAGACAGATGGTCGCGCTGTCGAAAAGCACGCTCTATTTCGCCGTGGGGGTCGATTTCGAAAAGTCCTGGTTGGACCGGATCGCCGCCGCCAACCCGGCAATGCGCATCATCCATACGGACGCGGGAATTGTCAAGGTCCCCATGACCGATCCCCACCGGCACGGGCGGGAGCCCCATGGGAGCGGCGCCCCGGACCCTCATATCTGGCTGGCCCCGGCGCCGGTCAGGATCCAGGCCGCGCATATCCTCAAGGCGCTCAGCGAGGCGGACCCGAAAAACCGGCTGCGGTATGCCGCCGGATACGAGGCTTTTCTGAAAGAGCTTGATGCCCTGGACGACGGGCTGAAGGCGCTGTTCGCCGGCCGCAGAGGTATGCGGTTCATGGTGTTCCACCCGGCGTGGGGTTATTTCGCCCAGGCTTACGGCCTCAAGCAGGTGCCGGTCGAAGTCGAGGGAAAGGAGCCCAAGCCCGCCCAGCTCCGGGCCCTCATCCAACGGGCCAGGGAGCAGGGCATCCGGGTGGTTTTTGTCCAGCCGCAGTTTTCCGCCAAGAGCGCCGCCATGGTGGCCCGCGAAATCGACGGACAGGTGGTTACTGTCGATCCCATGGCGGAGGACTGGGACGCCAACATGCTCGCGGTCGCGCGCCAATTCCGCGCCGCGCTGAAGTGAGAGCGACCGGATGGAAGAGGCGATCATCGAGGTCCGGGATGTGTGGTTTTCCTTCAACGGGCATCCCGTGCTCCAGGAGGCGAGCCTGGTGGTCCCGCGGGGCGACTTCCTGGTCATCATCGGCCCGAACGGCGGCGGCAAGACGACGCTTCTCAAGCTGATCCTGGGGCTGCTCAAGCCGGACCGCGGTTCGGTGCGTCTCTTCGGCCGGCCCCCCGAGCAGGTCGCCCACCGCATCGGCTATGTCCCCCAGAATGTCCATGTGAACAAAACCTTTCCCGTTTCGGTCCTGGACGTGGTCCTGATGGGTCGACTCCGGAAAGGGAGGGGATGGCTGCACCATACGCGCAAGGACCGGAGCGCCGCCCAGGCGGTTCTCGAACAGATGAGGATCTGGGAGCACAGGGACCGGCGAATCGGCGCGCTTTCCGGAGGAGAGTTGCAGCGCGTTTTCATTGCACGGGCGCTGGTTTCCGGGCCGGAGGCGCTGTTTCTCGATGAAGCCATGGCCAGCATCGACGCCCAGAGCCGCGGCGACTTCTACGAAATGCTCCGGGAGCTGAACCGGACCGTCACCGTCGTGGCCGTCAGCCACGATATGATGATCCTCTCAAGCCACGTCAAGTCCGTGGCCTGTGTCAACAGACAGCTGTAC
>JBFMBA010000326.1:0-12483 GCA_040755475.1 Thermodesulfobacteriota bacterium | reverse complement strand
GCACCTTCGGGGACTGTCAGGGGCTTCCCCGCCAGCGCAAGGGTGATCATGCCGCGCAGGTGTCTTCCTCCGATCTTCTTTCCATAGGACCACCAGAAACGACAAAGGGTGACCGGCAACGCCTTCGTTCTCCAGTAGGCCAGCGCCAGCTTCTCCGCGGTCTGCTTGGCGACGGCGTAAAAGGGCTTCCTCGCCTCCTCGACCAGGCAGGGTGACGCTTCGGTGACGGGCAGCTCTACCGGCTTGCCGTAGACGACCGCGGTGCTGGCGTAGAAAAGGCGGGCAACCTTCGCCTCGACGCAGGCGTCGAGCAGCACCACGTGCCCCGCCAGGTCGCCCGTGAGGAGTTCCCCGGGATCATCGGAAAAGGACCAGGCCAGGTGGATGACGGTGTCCACCCCCCGGAGCGCCTCCCGGACCGCAGGGGCGTCCGCGATCCCCGCCTGCACCCACTGCGCTCCGCCGTCTGAAAGGGGCGACGCCGCCCTCGCCTCCTTGTCGAGGACCCTGACGAAGTGCCCCTTTTCCAGAAGCGACGCGGTGAGGTCGCGGCCGACCGATCCCGCCCCGCCCGCAATCAGGACGTTCATGTCGATCCCCCATCGGAATGTTCAGCCCTTTTTGGCGAGCAGTTTCGCTTTCAGCGGGGCGAAGACCGGCCAGAAGAAGATGATGACCGCGGCCAGCATGAGCGGCAGGGCGAGCGGAAGCGTAAAGAACACCAGCGGGCTGCCGCGGCCGATGATCAGGGCCTGCCTCATTGCCTGCTCCGCCATGTCCCCGAGCACCAGAGCCAGCACCATCGGTGCAATCGGGTAATCCAGCTTCTTGAACAGATATCCCAGGACGCCGAATATGAGCATGTAGTAGACGTCGATCATCCGGTTGTTCACCGCGTACGCCCCTATGGCGCACAGATAGATGATCAGGGGCATGAAGATGGCGAACCGGACCCTGAGGATCGACGCGAAGATGGGTGCGAACGCCAGGACGACAAAGAATCCCAGTACATTGCCCATCCAGCAGCTGGCGATAAAACCCCAGACGAAGTCGGCGTGCTCCTTGAACAGCATCGGCCCGGGCTGAAGTCCGAAGATCATCAGACCGCCCATGATCACCGCCATCGTGGGCGATCCGGGAATGCCCAGCGTGATCATCGGGATGGCGGCCGATGTTCCGGCGGCGTGGGCGGCCGCTTCGGGGGCGATGATCCCTTCCGGGGCGCCCTTTCCGAATGCACCGGGATTCCTGCTGGCCTGCTTGGTGAAACCGTAGGCCATGAAGGAGGCGGGGGTCGCACCCCCCGGCTTGAAACCCATCCAGCAGCCGATCAGCATTCCCATGATGATGGCCTTCGGATAGCGGATGAAATCCAGCATCCCTTCCCATATGTCCCTGAGGCCGATCCGGGTGGATATCCCTTCCACTTTCAGACCCTCCTCGACGGTGAGGAATATCTCTCCCAGGCCGAAGAGCCCGATGACGGCCACGATGAAATTGAAGCCGCCCATCATCACGACGGTGCCGTATGTCATGCGCAGCTGCCCGCTGACGATGTCCATCCCGATTGCAGCCAGGATGAAGCCGAACAGGATGGCCACCACCGTCTTGAGCGGCGATTTGCCCCCCAGCCCCACGAAGGCGCTGAAGGTCAGCATCATGACCGCAAACACTTCCGCCGGTCCGAACTTCAGGGCAAACTCCGCCAGGATCGGCGCAAAGAAGGTAAGGATCATAACGCCGAAAATGGCCCCGGCGCTATGGGCAAAAAAAGCGAGCACCAGCGCCTTGCCGGGCTTCCCGGCCTTGGCCATGGGGTAACCGTCGAAGGTCGCCGCCACCGCCCAGGGCTCTCCCGGTATGTTAAAGAGTATGGACGTGATGCTTCCCCCGTAGAGCGCCCCCCAGTAGATCATGGACAGGAGGATGACCCCCGATGTGGGCGGCATGACAACCACGACGGGTATCAGGATGGCAACGCCGTTCGCGCCTCCCAGCCCGGGCAGCACGCCCACGATGATTCCCAGCACGAGACCGACGAAGATCATCATGAGGTTGTAGGGCTGCGTCACGACGCTGAAACCCATCATAAGATTGTTTATGTCTTCCATCATAATGCAAATCCCCCTCTTTATCGGTTTGTCTGCGTCGCAGCGGTTGCTGCAGTTGCGGCCTTGCTAGAACCTCAGCAGATATCCGCCCCACAGCCCCGCCGGCAATGGAATCAGGAACAGCTTGTCAAACGTGATATAGAGAGTCAGCGGAGAGATGATGCTGACCAGCAGAGTGGTCATCCAGCCAATCTTTCCCACATAGCGCATGTAGAACCCCAGGAACAGCGCCGCGGCGATGTGGAGACCGACCAGCTCAGTGATCACCACCATGACCGTTGATGGGATGATCACCCAGAGGATGGGCTTCAGGGCCCCGGGGGGCATCAGCGACTTCCCCGCTCCCTGCTTCACATACTCCCTGACGGCATTGAACAGGACGAGGGACGAGGCGATGATCACGCCCATCCCCAGATAAAAGGGGAAAAAGCCGGATTCCGGACCGGTCCGTCCCCACATGAATCCGAGTCTGATGGAATCGGCAACCACAACAATGCCGACCAGTATGAACAGAATGGAAACCCATATATCGGCCTTTCTCATCGTTCCCCCCTTTGTAGAGATTAACCGAACACCATGTAAAGGCTGAAAAACGGGGCGAGATCCCTCTCGCCCCGCTGCTGTCATCCCTCGGTCATTTCTTGAGCAAGTCCCCCTTGGCCATGAGATCCTTGGTGACTTTATCTTTTTCATCAAGCCACTTCACATAGTCCGGTCCCGCCAGAAATGCCCCCTTCAGGCCCATGTCCGAAATGTACTTCTTCCATTCCGGCGTCTCGGTCACCTTTTTCATGACATTGACGTAATAGGCCTGCTGATCCTTGGCGATGCCCGGCGCACCGAATATGCCGCGAAGCATCAAATAGCTCATGTCCACCCCTGTCGCCTCTTTCATGGTCGGTATGGTGTCCCAGAGAGGGAGCTTGATCCGCTCATGATCGATGGTCGCCAGGGCCCGCAGCCGTTTTGCCTTCCAGTGGCTCACCGCCTCCGCGGGGTTGTTCACCGTCGAGTCGATGTGTTTGCCCACCAGCTCGACGGCTACCGTCCCCCCGCCCTTGAAGGGGACATAACCAAATTTCAGCCCGAAGGCCTGCTCCATCTGGACCGTGATGATCTGGTCCTCCTGGGCGGTTCCCGTCCCGCCCATGTTGAACTTGCCCGGGGCTTTCTTGACGGCTTCGATGTATTCTTTGGCTGTTTTATAAGGCGATTCCTCGTTCACCCACAGCACAAAATAATCCAGGGCCAGCTTCGCCACCGGCGTCATATCCCGCCAGCTGAAGGGCAGCCCCGTGGACAGCGGGGTCGTGAACAGGTTGTCGAGTGTGATGATGATGGTGTGCGGGTCCCTGGTTTTTCCCTTTACGTAGATGAACCCCTCCCCTCCTGCCCCGCCGGACTTGTTGATGACGATGAAGGGGTGCGGCGACAGATTGTACTTGCTGATCAGAGGCGAGATGAACCGGGCCATCACGTCCGCCCCTCCTCCGGTGCCTGCCGGCACGATGAACTCAACCGGCTTGGCCGGTTGCCAGGCGGCAGCCCCGCTGGCGGGAAGGCCGGCCATCAGCCCCCACGAACAGATCAGCGCCAAGGCCATTATAGACGTCCAAGATACCTTTTTCATACAATTCCCTCCTTTTGTCTGAAAAACGTTCTCACCGCATGACGCACTGTCCTGACAGATCACCCTTTCGCTCCCCCCCCGGCGTCAACAGCATGCCGGAGGGAGACGTGTGGCATCGAACACCCCCTTTCTCTCTCTCGCAACCTGGCCCCCTCCCCTGGCGGGGCGGGCCCTTTCGCACCCCATCCGCGGCGTTTCCCCCATCCCTTTGCCGGGACCGTTCACGCTTTCTGCTTGGGGGTCGGGACGGGAATCGGTATTTTTTCCTTCACACTCTTGATCCGCTCATCGACAAAGGCCTGCATCTTGGCGATATGCTCCGGTTTGAGATGGGCGAATCGCCCCTGATACTTCATGTACTCGCCGACGGGCTTGTACTTCTTGGGAACGTTCGTATATTTGTACTCCCCATCCTCCCACTCATACATCGACCACATGCCCGTCTCCACGGCGAGCTTGGCCATTTCCCGCGTCAGCTTCTCATCGAACAGCCAGCCCTTGGGACAGGGAGCCAGCATATGCAGGAAGGTCGGTCCGGGCTTGCTGAGCGCTTTGCGAACCTTGTTCATCAGGTCCAGCGGGTGGGCGATCGTGGTGGTGGCCACATACTTGACCGCGGGGTGACCGCCGATCACCAGCTGCGGGGCATCCTTGGGAAAGAGGACCTTGCCCTCCGGGATCTCCTTCCCCGGAGGCGTGAAGGTGGTGGCGGCGCCGTAGGGTGTCGTCGGCGAGGTCTGGATGCCCGTGTTGGCGTAGGACTCGTTGTCGTAACAAATGAAGAGCACCTTGTGGTTCCGGTACATCATCCCCGACATGGCCTGGAGGCCGATATCCACGGTCCCGCCGTCGCCCGCCATGACGATGACGTTGGGAAACGACCCGTTGTGCTTCCCCTTTCGCGCGAGGACCTTGAAGGCCGCCTCGATGCCGGAAGCCACTGCCCCGCCGTTGGTGATCTGGGCGTGTATCCAGGAGCAGGCATAGGGGGTGCAGAGGTAGCTTGAGTTGGCCACGTACATGCAGCCGGTGGGTCCGATGAAAATGGTTTCCGGCCCCGCCGCCTTCGCCGTCAACCGGTAGTTCAACGCGGGACCGCAGCCCGCGCAGGTGCGGTGTCCCGGCACATACACCTCCAGCGCGGGGGCGCGCTTGAATGACTTCAATGGTTCCAGCTGCTGGAATTTATAGTCAAATGCTTGCATGGTTCCTCCTTGAGCATGTAATGGGATCGCTGTTGTTACATCCCAATCCAGTAGACATAATTCCGGGTCTTCTTTTCCTTGACCATCTCGGTGAGGACCTTTGCCATGTAATCGAAATCGGCGGGCCAGATGGTCTCACCGCCCAGGCCGGCCATGAAGGAGGTCACCAGCGGCCGCTGTTCCAGGTCGTAGAGGCTTGCGCGGAGTTCGTGAACGAGATTTCCGCCCCGCATCGCCCCGCCGTAGGAGGTGCTCGTCTCGACGACGCCGACGGCCTTGACGTGGCCCAGGGCATTGGCCAGCTGGTGGGTCGGCCAGGGGCGAACCCAGCGCAGCCGGGCCATACCGGCCTTCACTCCCTGCTTGCGCAGGCGATCCACCGACGTCCGGCAGGTGTTGGAATGGGCGCCCTGGATAAAGAAAGCGATATCCGCATCCTCGAGCTTGTATTGCTCTACGAAGGGATCGTAATTCCGTCCGAAGATCCGGTTGAAATCCGCCGTTGCCTCTTCGATGACTTTCGGTACGGCGAGAAAGGTCTGTGCCCGCGCGGCATCCATGGGGGCGCCCTGGTCGGGTCTGATCTGCGGACCGTGGGATACCGGTTCGGTCGTGCTCAGGGGGCTGATCGGACGATAGGGCGGCAGAAATTCCTTCACCTGGGACTGATCGCCCAGGATCACCTTGTCCGGGATGTGGGAGATGAAATACCCGTCCTGGCACACCATCTGGGGCAGCATGACACGGTGGTCTTCGCCGACGCGGTAGTTGATCAGGGTATTGTCGTAGACCTCCTGCGGAGAGCAGGCCCAGCCCAAAAGCCACCCCTGGTCGCGGGTCGACATGGCGTCGGTATGCTCGGAGCCGAAATCCCCCGGGGGGTCGAGCGTCCGGTCGGCGATCGACATCTGTGCGGGGTAACGCCCGCCGGCCATCGGGCTGTACACCTCCATCGCATAGGTGACGCCCACCCCGGAGCTACCCGTATAGGCGCGGGCGCCCGAGGCGCAGGCGCCAAGCACCACCGACACCTGGGCATGCTCCCCCTCGCCGTGGATGAATTCCGCGTTCAATTCGCCGTTGGCGACCATTTTGGCCAGCTCCATCATAATCGCCGTATAGGGGCGGATCGGGTAGGAGCAGATCACCTCCACTTCGGCCGCCTTTGCGCCTTCCGCAGCCGCACGGCAGCCGGTCATCATGAGTTCTTTCGCCATAGTATTGATCCTCCTTTAGAAAGGTTTATCCAAACGAATCACGCCGTCCGGAAAATCAAGCTCGGCCACCGCCGTCAGCGCTCCGGTCGGACACTCATTGATGCAGATCTGACAACCCTTGCAGAAACCCGCGACCCACTCCATCAGGTCCTGTTCCTCCTGATAGATCCAGCAGGCGTCAGGGCAGGACATGTAACAGATCAGGCAGCGGGTGCATTTCTCGTCGTCCTTCACGGGGCGTACAATCCGCCAGTTTGACGTCTGAAACAGATCCTGCGTGCAAACCGGCGCCGGAGTGACGGCGCCGAAGGGCACTGCTCTATCTTTGGGAACATTGATGGTCCCATAACCGGGAAGTTCTTTTGCCATGGTATCCTCCTTATTCCATCTATGGTGTTTGAAACCGGCATTGCGCGATCGCCTTACAGACGGAAAGGGTGCGTCAGCCCAGCTTCTTGATCTTCACTTCGCTGTAGCCCCGTTCCATCCCGGAGACATCACCCACGATCTCGGCAAGATTTTCCTTCTTGATCCAGCCCGTCACCCTGGCCATAGCGCCGCAGATGGGGGCTGCAACGCCCTTGCCGATTCCTGAGGTATCCACGCCGCCTTCCGAGCCGGAAAAGTCGACGGTCCTCACCCCCGTGATCCCGTCCGCATCCACCGTGGCGACCGTGGCGAGCAGATCGGCATTGGGGATAAATTTGAGCATGTCATCGATGGACCGGTTGGTGTTGATGATGAGGGTCCCGCCTTTCTTCATGCCCCGCAGGATATCGATGCCCTTGACGATGGTCGGCTCGACAATCACCACGACTTCGGGATTCTCGTTGTGATAGATGTATTTATGCTCGATCTCCTCGTCGCTGAGCCGGACATATTTTCGAACGGTCACCAGGACACGGTCGGGCAGGTCCTCGTAATTATCAAATGCCTGCGCGTGCTTGCCATCCATCTGGGCGGCTTTGGCAAAAATGTTGATGACGTCCCGCCCCTCCTTGTCCATGGTCACGCCCCTGGTCCACACTGTGATTTCGTGTACCTTTGCCATACACACCTCCTTGACGTTGAGTTAAAACCGGATCCGATTTGTCACCACGCATGCGACACGTGACTGCACGTATGAGACAGGATTTTCAATCACCTCCTCCCTTTTTTTTGAAAAACGATGCGCTCGATCTCCTCAACATGCTCCAGCATGGCGTTTTTCGCCCCCTCAGCGTCGCCCTTTCTGAGGGCGGAAAGCACCTCGAGATGACCCGCCAGTGACTTCTTCGCCCGCAGGTTGCTTTCACCCTCGGTCAGGTATTCCTCGCGCGCCTGCCTCAACAGATCCACCAGAGCGAGCATCAGACGCCCCATGACGCGGTTTCTGGAGGCCCCGGCGATATGGTTGTGGAAGGCCGAATCCGTTTCGATAATATTCTCCCCCCGCTGGATGCACGTCTCCTGCATGCGCAGTATTTTCTCCACCTCCTCAATATCCTGCGGTGTGGCGTTTTCCGCGGCCAGAGAGGCGATCTGGGGTTCGATGATTTTCCGGATGTAAAAGATGTCGCGAATGTCGTCCCTCGCGTTGAAGAGGGCGGTCGCCAGAGGCTGGATCAGGTCCGCCTCGCTGGACGCGAGGATATAATTGCCCGTTCCCTGGCGGCACTGAAGGTACTTCATCGATTCCAGGGTGCGGATCGCTTCCCGGACCGTGGTGCGCGACACCTTGAAGATCTCGGTCAAATCACGCTCCGAGGGAAGCTGGTCGCCCTGCTTGAGCTTTCCCGCTGCGATGAGGGCAACGACCTGCTCGACGATGTCCTCGTAAGCCCGCTTCTTTTCAACCACTCTCAGCGTCACTTGTCTGTTCATTTTTTTTGAACCTCAACGCCTGGATCATCCCATTCTGTTCGGGGGGCGTGGCGCACTCCCGCAGCTCCTGAAGCGCGGTTCTGAAATGCGCCGCCGATACGCGCAGATTGCCGCCGCCCCCCCTTCGCACTGAATGAACCACCTCCGCGATGGCAAGCATCATCGCCCGCTTGCAGACAAAGGCGATATGGGAGCCCGCCATCCCTTCGGTGAGGCATGCCATTTCAGATAGATCCACGTCATCGCCCAGAGGTCTTCCCCGGGTGCTGATGCGGAATATTTCCAGCCGTTCGGCCGTGTCGGGGAGGGTGAACCGGAGGATGAAATCAAGCCGCCCCGGGCGGACCACGGCCGTATCCAGCAGATCTTCGCGGTTGGTCGCTCCGATGACGGTCACCTGCGACACGTTGCTCAGGGCATCCAGCTCGTTGAAGAACTGGCTTGCCACGCGCTCAACGGCCCCCGTGTCGCTGCCCGCTCCACGTTTGGGCGTCAGCGCATCGATTTCATCGAAGAAGAGGATTGTCGGGGCGGACTGCCTCGCCTTCTTGAAGATCTCATGCAGCGCCTTTTCCGACTCACCCAGCCACTTCGAAAAGAGGGTGGAGCTGCTGATGGATATGAAATTCAAGCCCGTTTCCCCGGCCAGGGCCTTCACCATCAGGGTCTTGCCCGTCCCGGAAGGGCCGGTCAGAAGGATGCCGTGGGAGGAGATCCCGGCCTGCGAGAACAGCTCCGGGTACTTCAGAGGCCAGTCGACGATCGAGATCAGGATCTCCTTGATCTTTGCCAGTCCGCCCACATCGCTCAATTTCAGGACCGATCTTTCGGTGAAGAACTGACGGGTGGCCGACGGTTCGACCTCCCGCAGCGCTGTCAGGAAATCTTCCCAGGATACCCGCATCTCTTCCGGCGCCACGGGCAGCAGATCGGCATTACCGGTGGCGCCCAGAGGCAGATACCGGCGCACGGCGGCCATGCCCGCCTCCTTGCAGAGCGCTTCGATATCGGCGCCCACAAACCCGTAGGTGACCTGGGCAATCTGGTCAAGGTCGACGTCCGACGACAGAGGCATGCGACGGCTGTGGATCTTCAATATGGACCGGCGCCCCTCCGCATTGGGCGCCGAGATGCCGATTTCCCGGTCGAACCGGCCCGGCCGCCGCAACGCGGGGTCGATCATCTCCGGAACGTTGGTTGCCCCGATCACGAGCACATGGCCGCGGGGAACCATCCCGTCCATGAGGGCCAGCAGTTGCGCCACGACCCTCTTTTCCACGTCTCCCACCACCTCGGCGCGCTTCGGTGCGATGGCATCCAGTTCATCGATGAAGACGACGCTCGGCGCTTTGCGGGTCGCCTCCTCGAAAATCTCGCGCAACCGCGCCTCGCTGTCACCGTAGTACTTCTGGATGATCTCCGGTCCGTTGATCCGGATGAAGTGAAGTTTGGCTTCTCCTGCAATCGCGCGGGCGATCAGGGTTTTCCCCGTCCCCGGGGGGCCGTAGAGGAGCAGTCCCTTGGGCGCCGCAATGCCGAGCCTGTCGAAGACATGGCCGTATCGCAGCGGGATCTCCACCATCTCGCGCACGGACCGCAGCTCCCGGTCCAGGCCGCCGATGTCTTCGTATGTGATGCGGGCGTCCGCCTTTTCCGAATAATCCGGCCTGTTGACCCTGAACTGGGTCTGCAGATTGATGATCACCGGTCCGGACGGGGAGGTGCCCGAGACGGAGAAAAAACGGTCCTTGCCGCCGAACAGGGGGATGTTCACCTTGTCGCCGGAAATGATGGCCAGCCCCTGGAGGATCTTGCTGATGTAACCCAGTTCGTTTTCGTCGGGCCACCAGTTGCCCGATTCCAGCGGTGTCAGCACAACGGCCTCCGCGGTTTGCCGGGTTGCTTTCTTCAGTATGACCCTGCCGCCTATCTGAACGCCCGCGTTATCGCGGGTGTTTCCGTCAATCTGAAGAATTTTTTTCCCCAGATATTCGGGAAAGATCCCCGACACTCTCGCAACGGTGTGCCCGTCCCCTCTGATTTCGACCACATCCCCCATCTGGGCGCCCAATAGGGCGGCATCCCCGGGATCCATTCGCGCCAGGCCCTTGCCCACATCCTCGATGAAGATCTCCGCCACCTTCAGCTTGATTTCAACTGCGTTGCGCTGCGTAGCCATCATGAGCCCCAAATCGTTTCAAGCGGATTGCACCCAACACACCACCCTGCAGGTGGCGTTGAGGATGCACCGAAAAAAACCTTTCCTTACCGAGAGGCTCCGCCCGGCGGGCGGGGCGCTTTACAGGACACGGGGACTGGACAGATGGTCTGACCACCTTATGGTCAGTCCATACGCGCATTGGGTGGCACTTGTCAAGAACAATTTCTATCACATTGATTAATAATAAACGGCCTGGCTTTATGGCCGCATCTGCAGCTCATCCAGCGGTCGGTCTGCATGACTGCCGTAAGGCAGGGCTCCCACAAACAATTGATCTTTCCTCTCAATGATGCTATGGGTCCGCCTGAGGCAGGGAGGATCGATCGATACGCCTCGGCGACAAACGCAGAACAGGAAGGAGGACCACGATGCCGGATTTTGCAGCAAACCTGACGTTTCTCTTTACGGAGATTCCTTTTATGGAGCGGTTTTCCGCTGCCCGCGATGCGGGCTTCCAGGCCGTGGAGTTCATGTTCCCCTACGATTTCGACATGGGTGAGATCAAGGCCCGCCTGGACGAAACGGGCCAGCAGCTCATTTTATGCAACCTCCCCGCGGGCAACTGGGCGGGCGGCGACCGGGGGACTGCCTGCAACCCTGAGCGGAAAACCGAGTTCCGTCAAGGGGTGGGCAGGGGGATCGAGGCGGCAAAAGCCCTCGGTGCGGACCGACTCAACTGCCTGGTCGGCCTGAAACCCGAAAGCCTTTCCGATCAGGAGGCCCGGGAAACGATGGCGGAGAATATCCGCTTTGCCGCCGACGCCCTCGGGCGCGAGGGCATCCGGCTGGTCGTGGAACCGATTAACCGCTATGACATGCCGGGTTTCGGCCTGAACACCTCCGCCCGGGCCCTCGAGATCATCGCGCAGGCAGACCATCCCAACGCCTACCTGCAGCTCGATATCTACCATGCCCGGCGCGAGGGCGAGGATCCGGCCGCGATCCTCCGCAGCCACCTGGGCCGGGTCGGGCACATCCAGATCGCCGACTGTCCGGGCCGTCACCAGCCCGGCACGGGGGAAACGGATTTCCGGTTCCTGCTTCCGGAGATCGACCGCATCGGTTACCGGGGATACGTTTCGCTGGAGTACATCCCCCAGCCCGACACATTGACCTCCCTTCAGTGGATGTCTTCATACGGATTCAGGGCCTGAGTCGGGGCCTTGTCCCGAAAGCGCGCACTGCACCCCATCGGCGGCGCGCCCCGGCCGGCCGCGGACACCGGCACCGCACCCCCTGCGGGCGGCCGGAACGTACACGTACGGTAAATCAGACCCTGTCGGGAAATGGTGCCGGGCAGGCCGTCGGCTCCCGTCAGCCCAGCCGCTTTCTGAGCCGGTCAAGCTGAATCCAGAGCCGCTCGGGCAGTCTGTCGCCGAAACGGGCCAGATGCTTTGCGATGCCGTCAAGCTCGCCCTTCCAGGCGCCCAGGTCCACGCGTTGAAGCTCCTCCATGTCCTTGGCGGGAATGTCGAGACCCTCAAGGTCGAGATCCCCCGGGCGAGGCATGAACCCGACCGGGGTCTCCAGGGCCCCGACGGTCCCTTCGACCCGCTCGCACATCCACTTCAGCACGCGGCTGTTCTCGCCGAAGCCGGGCCAAAGCCACTTGCCCTCCGCGCTCTTGCGGAACCAGTTCACATAGAAGATTCGGGGCGCGTGCGCGCCGAACCGGTCACCCATGTCCAGCCAGTGCTGGAAATAATCCCCCATGTGATAGCCGCAGAAAGGCTGCATGGCAAAGGGGTCGCGCCGGAGCGCGCCCACGGCGCCGATATTGGCCGCCGTGGTCTCGGAAGTGGCGGTGGCCCCCATGAACACGCCGTGGTCCCAGCTGAATGCCTCGCGGACCAGCGGTATGAGGCGGGAGCGGCGGCCGCCGAAGACGAACATGTCGATGGGAACGCCTTCGGGCTTCTCCCAGTCCGGACAGATGACGGGGCACTGGCCCGCCGGAACGGTAAAGCGGGAGTTGGGATGAGCCGCCGGCTTGTCGCTCGCCGGCGTCCAGTCCCGGCCCTGCCAGTCGATGGCATGGCCGGGCGGCTCGCCGTCCATCCCTTCCCACCAGATATCGCTGTCGTCGGTCAGCGCGCAGTTGGTGAAGATCACGTTCTCCCGGAGCATTTCCATGGCGGCCGGATTCGATTCGTAGGACGTTCCCGGCGCGACGCCGAAGAAGCCGCTTTCGGGGTTGATCGCATAGGGTCTGCCGTCCGGTCCGATCTTGATCCAG
>JBFMBA010000325.1:0-6470 GCA_040755475.1 Thermodesulfobacteriota bacterium | reverse complement strand
CTCCTGCCCCCCGGCCCAAATGGCCTCCTGGGCGTTTTGAATGAGATTCTCGATCACGCGGAGCATCCGGTCATTGTCTATGTTGACGGTCGGGTCCGCCCCCGGCTCGTGGCGTAAAACCAGTTCGATGCCCGTTTCCGCCAGCTTCTGTTTGATCGGCATGCAGGCCGACTCGAGGTAAACCCCCAGCTCGGTGGGCATCAGGTTCAGGTCCGAGGAGCTGCCGCGGGCGAAATCGAGCACCTCGGTGATCATGTGGCTCAGCCGGTTGGCTTCGCTGATGACCGGCTCCAGGTCCTGGGTGACCATCTCGGTCCCCTTGCCCGTCAGGATGTCCTGCCTGGTGATCTGGGCGAATCCGATAATCGAGGAGAGCGGGTTTTTCAGATCGTGGACGATGGCGCTGGTCATCTGCCCGATGGCCGCCAGACGGCTTTCCCGTTCGTTCAGGTTTCGCTCCAGGCGCCGCGTCCTGAGCTGCGCCGAAACCCGGGCCTGGAGTTCGCGGATCTCGAAGGGCTTGGCCAGATAGTCGTTGGCCCCCACCTCGAGCCCCTCCGCCACCGCTTCCCCGCCGGACTTGGCGGTGGCCAGGATGACTGGGACCCGGGAGAGGGAAGGGTCCTTCCGGACCAGGCGGGTCAGCTCGTACCCGTCCATCCGGGGCATCATGATGTCCGACACGATCAGATCGGGTACCCAGCGCCTGGCCAGCTCGATCCCGTCCAGTCCGTCCTTGGCCATTTCGATCTGGTAGTCGCCGGCGAGGTTCGTGGCGATGAACAGACGCAGGTCCGGGTTGTCTTCCACGACGAGGACCTTCTGCGCGTCCGGCGGGGCCGAACCGCGGATGCGCTCGGCGATCTCCGCGTTGTCTCCGAAGCGCGACCTCGTCACATCGGCCAGAAGCGTCTCCTTTTGGTTTACCGGCTTTTCTTCTTCGGCGGTGGCGATCATCGCGATGGTCCGGGCGTGGGAGATCTGATCCTCCTGCCTGCGTCCCACCGTCCGGCGCCTCTCCAGCAGTCTGGAGTCGGACCGCTTCGGGAGTTCGACGCGGAAGGCCGTTCCCTCGCCGAGCTTCGATCGCACCGTCACCTTGCCCGCGTGGAGTTTGGCCAGCTGCTTGACCATGGCCAGGCCCAGCCCGGTCCCTTCCTGACGACGGTTGTGCTGGTCGTCGACCTGAACGAACCGCTCGAAGACGGCCTCCAGCTTGTCCTCCGGGATGCCGATGCCCGTGTCCTCGACCTCGAACCAGACCGTCTCCCCGGTATCGGCGGCCCGGATGGTGATCCGACCCCCTTCGGGGGTGAACTTGATCGCGTTGGAGAGCAGATTGGCCGCCATCGTCTCGACCTTGTCCGGATCGATGGCGGTGTCGGGCAGCGTCTCCAATCCTTCCTCGATCAGTTCGACCTTCCGGTTCGTCAGGTGGGGGCGGGCCGAAGCGGCGAGACCGCGAATGATCCTGCCTATGTTGTCATGCTCGTACTTGCACTCGAGCCTTCCGGCGTCCATCTTGGCAAAGTCCAGAAGGGTATTGACCTGGCGCAGCAGACGCCGGGCATTCCCTTCCATCGCCTGGAGGAGGGGGTGCATGTCCTGCCGGCTGTTCTTGCCTTTGAGGAGCGTCTCCAGGGGGCCCAGGATGAGCGTCAGCGGGCTTCGAAGCTCATGGCTGACGTTGGAAAAAAACCGCGTCTTGGCATGGTCGAGTTCCTTGAGATCCTCGTTGGCCTTCTCGATCTGCATGCGCATGAGAAGGTCCCTGCGCCGGGTTCTCTCCTTGCTGACATTTGCCGCTGCGGTCAGGGCAACCGCACCGCTCAGGAAGAAGAACGGGGGAACCATGACGGCGAGCTTCAGCGATTCATAGGGACCCAAAAGCGTGTTCACCGCGAAGTAACTGACGATGGTCAGAGCCCCGTTGAGGATCGTCAAAGGCGCCGTCCAGGGGACGAACAGACCGGTCATGAAAAGGACGAAGACGATCCCGACATAGTAATCGCTCGCAAACCCGCCCAGATAGATGGACATGACGGCGATCGCCAGGCTTGAAATGTAGGCTGCCCAGATCGAGAGGGGAGCGGCAATCCTGCGTCCATACGGGGTAAACAGCAGGGCGATGCTCACAAGGTGGCTGAGCACCACAAACAGGCGCAGTCCCAGAAAAAACAGATGCTGGTCCGGCACCAGAACGAGGTCAAGCCCGTAGAAGCTCAGGTAGAGAAAAGATCCGACCGCCAGGACGTAGCGCAGGCGTGACGTGAGCAGTTCCTGTCCTTCGCTGTCCAGGCGCTCCCTGAAGACAGGCGTCCGTTCTATCTCGTTGTCCGCTACTTCTCCCATGTTCCCTTTTCTGCGCACACGATCGATGCCGTATTGGGGCGGCCCAGCGACTCCCTGATCCGTATGTCGGTAAAGCCCGCCTCTTCCATCAGCGCCTTCAATTCGGATGTCGTGAAAAATCGGAATCTTCCGTTGTCCTCGAGCTCCATCAGGGTGGCGGTGAAAGAGGCAAATTCCCTGAGGCTGGCCATCAGCCGTTCCTTCTTCTCGTCGGTCAGGTCGGTCCGTCTGCCGATCTGTTCCGCCTCTTCGATATAGGACTTGGAGGAGTCGAAGTTCGGTCGCAGGCTCGAGAGCACGATCTTCCCGCCGGGAGCCAGTGCTCTGTAGAATGCCGCAACGGCCGATTTGGGATCGTAGAGGTAGGGCAACACCAGCGAGGCGCCGATGCGGTGGAAGGCATCGGAGGGCAGGTCAACACGGCAATCCCTTGTCGCATTCCCGAAGGAAATGTGGTGAAGGAGCAGGTCGTCCGCGGTCTTCGCCTCGACCCTGCCCGGCCTGATGTCTCCGGGTTTCAGCGTGTTTTTCAGGAACCGGCTCGCCCTGGAGATGTCGCGGACCGTCTCGGCCTCGACCTCATCCAGATCCGCGCAGTTTTTCAAGATCTCCTCGACCGTGGCGTCCTCGCCGTGAAGGATCCTGTGAAGCCCCGGTCCGTAAGATTCGGATATCTTTCTGAGGGTGAGGGTGTTCAATCCTTCGATCCTGCCTGCCAGTGCCAGGGGTCCGTAGAGCTTGCCCGACAAAAAATCGCTGAGCGGCGTGAGTCTGGCGGCTTCAAGATCGACGACCTTCAAATCGAGTTTGAGTTGCGCGTATCGTCCCGCCTCCGAGGCTGTGGTCAGTTGTTCAATCTTCTCCCGGATTCGCAGCAGCGCCTCGGGAACCAGGTCTGAGCAGAACAGATCAAGCGGTTCACCCTGGAGCCTTGAGGCCCGGAGCGCGGCGACGGCGAGATTGCCCGTTCCGCATCCGATGTCGGCCACGCGCATGCCGCCCTGCAGGTCGAGCAGCTTCGCCTGTTCTTCAATGAATGCCACATAATCGGGGTTATACAGCAGGATGTCGTACCCCTCCCTCTCCGAGGAGGTGCCAAACAGGTGGCCGCTCCAGAAATCCCGGGTGTTGGCAATTTTCAGACGCTTCACGCGGCCCCATTCCGCTTCCGTTTGCCCGGCGAACCGGGCAAGATCCGGTTCCACGGCGGGATTATCGATGCGGAAAAGGTGCTTGAAGATCATCTCGGCGATCAGTTTGTACGATTCAATCGCCTCGGGCCCCGATTTCAGGAAGTGTCCCGCCTTGATCTCGATGACTTCCCGGATGCCGCCGCCCGGTGCGTTGAGCATCTGGCGGACCCGCTGGCGCGTGACCATGTAGTCGAACGTGCCCAGAATCCAGTTCACCGGTATGGTGATCCTTTCCATGTCCCGCCGGGCGTCTTCGAGAAATGCCAGTCCCCGGTTGATTGCATCGGGTATGTTGACATTGGGATCGACAAGGCGGCCAAAAGCCAGGAACGGTTCTACTTTTTTCCCATCGAGATAATGCTGGAACAGATCGACCCCTGCCAGCAGGTTTTTTAGCATATCCTGTCCGTCGGGGCAACCGAAGGGTGCGATCCAGAGATCCGTTTTCGGCTCGTGACCGTCCGCGATCAGCCGTCGGGCGGGAATCGCCCCGACGGAGTAGGTCACGAGCGTCCGGTAACCGGGCCGGAATCGTCTTTCGAGATACTTGAGCGTGGCATGGATGTCCGACTCGTATTGCGAATAGGTCAGATTCAGATAGGGGCATCCCCTCGCTTCGAGTTCCGGATCGACTTCACTTTCCCCTACGGTGTGGGTCATGTCGAATCTGCAGACGACACCGTTGATGCCCGCGGCCCTGAAATTGTCGACGAGCGTTCGGGCCAGCAGGCCGAAAACCTCCTTGCGAACCTGGAACGGGGGAACGATGGCGACGGCCACGTCCACGGACGGGGGAGGGTCATGCAGGTCAAAGGACGCATCGAGAATGGACGCAACCCGGTGTCCGCGTGTGTTTTTGTAATGTGCGATGCACACCCTCTCGCGGGACGCCTCCGTCCTGCCCACAATCATCCGGCGAATCCCCTGCTTTGCCATGGCGGCCAGGCGGACGATCGAGGAGGTGATCGACGGCTGAACGGACTTGCCTTCGATCGTGGAAAAGGTATCCCGGTCCCTGGAGTGGTCGATGAAATTGATCCCCACCAGCCAGTTGCTCGAGATGCCTGCCGGGGCCAGCCGCATGATGGTGGCCCCTTCATGCTTTTCCACATGGTTCCCGCGCCTGAGCTCCACGGCGGGCAGTCGCATGCCGATGGTGATGAGGCTCTCGGCGTGGGCGAGGACCGAGCACCCCCCTTCGCTCACGTCGTAAACGGGAAGCCGTATGACCCCCTCTTCGAGGTGGGGCGCGGCGATGATCAGTTCCGCGTTTTCAATGGGAAAGCGCCGGCTCCACCTCCTGTCGTTGTGGTACATCCGTTCCGGGAGGAGCAGCCTCGGCTGTGCCCCGCCGATCTCGATGATCCCTTCGAACACCACCTGCAGGGGTCCGTCCGACACGACGCAATAGACGACCCGGGTGTTTTCAGGCAGGGGCTTTTCAAGCTCGACCAGTTCGAGCACCATGTGATCGAAGCGCAGGCGCGCGGAGATTGTTTGAGGATCCGTCGGCGACAGGGCGATCAGGACGCTAAGACCGTTGTCGCTGGCCCTCGTGAGCCAGTCTTCGATGACGGGCCATTCGGTGACCGGAAGCAGGTTTCCCTCGACGATGCCCTCCATCGAGCGCTGGATCTCGACGACCGCGTCGTCGCGATCCACGAATCCGGAGTATTCGCCGATCCGGTACCGGTCCCTGGAGTTGACGTCTTCGAAGAGAATGCCCATACCGTATTCGTCTATCCGGGTCACCTTGCCGCCCACGTTCAGCGGCTTGCGATGCCCGGTGGGCAGCTTGAGCACGAAGTTCAGCCTGTCCCCGACGGCGAGGGGCCTTTCCGTATTCATGAAAAGACCGTCTTTGCTCACGTTGGTGACGATAGCCGGCCTGCCGACGACCGGGGGCTTCAAATAGGAGGCCGGCGCGAGGGTCTTGCGCCGATAGGAGCGTCTTTTTTCTTTTTTCCTGCCCAGCCAGGGGTCCATATGATCTCCAGATGATTCAACCATCCCCGACACACGCTCCTCCGGATGTGATTTCTATGAAAGGCAAGCCTGCCGAGCGCCCCGCGCGGATCCGCCCGGCGGACGCGTTTTCTTCCCGCATTCGGAAGGAAGCTGCCCGGCCAAAAAACCGCCGAACAGGCATGCGATATCCTGTCAGGCTTGCGGAGTTTGATGCTGCTTCATACGCTACCCTGAAAGTGATGTCAATAAGGGCATTCGGCAGAGGCCGGCACATGGCTGCCGGATGGGGTGCGCGGGTCGGGTGGGGATTTACCGTGTCGGGAAGTTCCCGCCCCGGGGGCGGTGATGCTTCGCTCAGGCCCCGTCCCGCCATTGGCGGTAGGCGTGCATGCGGGCCAGGGCTTTGACGGCCCGCTCCGGCGTCAGGAAGGAGACGCCCTTATAGGGGCTGCCGTTTACGTCGGTGACGGTACGGGCGTTCTCGTCGGGCAGGAGATTGACCCCGAGGATCGGTTTGCCGTATTGCTCCATGAGGCGGACCGTGTGGAGCATGTAGCTTTTTTCGAAATCGACGAGCATGCCGGGTATCGCATCCAGCACGGTCCGGTCCATCTGCGGATCGACCGCACGGATCGATTCGATCATCCGCGTCATGAACACCCGCAGTCCCAGGATGCCCAGGTGGATGACCGCGTCGCACCCGTCCCATTTCATCAGCTCCTCGATCACCTGCCTGGGGATCACGGCGCCCACTTCGCCGACCAGGTCGATGGGGTTGGAGCGGCTCCAGTAGGGGGGGAGAATCTGATCGATGCGCGCAATCAGATCGGGGGAGAGATCGGGGATCGCCAGGCCGTTCTCGACGCACAGGTCGGCGGCGACGACCCCCCAGCCCCCGCCCAGGGTCATGACGGCGACGCGGTTGCCGCGGGGAAGGGGAAGGGAAGAGAAGGAGGC
>JBFMBA010000324.1:0-2530 GCA_040755475.1 Thermodesulfobacteriota bacterium | reverse complement strand
ATTTCACCTGGGATCGGCGCCACGATCACCTGGAGGATCTGGAGACCGATGAAGATCATCACGGAAAGGGGGCCGAAGGAGTTGATGAAGGCGACCAGTTTTTTTCTGTTGATCAGAAAGGTGTAGAGGTCATAGTAGAAAAAGAGGATAACAACCGAAAGGACCAGCAGGAGCAGGACCGCAATTTTAATGATGGTGTTTCGCTTCATGAATCGGCGACTCCGGTACATGCGCCCCGGGCCGCCTTGCGGCACCCGGCCAGATCTGCCTTTCCGGCAGGCATTCCCTGCGTAAATAACACAGGTGACAAAAAATTGTAAAGCGGGATGTTACGGCAAAACAGAGGCAGGCATGCCGGATCTGCCCGGGAGGCGTGCCGCCCCCCGGACCGGGGAGCTGGAGGAGCCGGCGTGCGACCGTCAACCGCCGCCGTCTGCGTTCACCGTCCGCCAGCCATGAGAATGCCCGAGGCGGCCATGGCCAGAACCGCAACCTCGATCAGGGCCAGGGACCCGTATATGCGGTCGCCCTTCCGCAGATAGGAGGGGATGACGGCTGCATAGCAGATGAGGGTCGTTAGGGCCAAAAAGGCGACGGCCGTGAAAGTGAGGAAATCACCATGTCCGATCAGCCGCAGCCAGGACCAGCCGGCGTCGATGCCGGCTGCTCCGAGATATTCCTCTCTGGAGAGGGACCAGTACCGGGGCAGATCTTCAAGAGGGATCACGGGCGGCCGGAAGCCGCCCGCATACAGGGTAAACGTGACGACCAGCCATGCCAGGCCCGCTTTGCTCAGTATCCCCAGGATACGGGCGTAGAGGAGCTGTTCGGCGGCCACAGACCGGTAAAGGCGGGTTGATTGTTCGTCTTTCTTCATCTTCCCTTCCTCCTGCCGCTCAATATCCCAGCCCTTTGGCGATTGCCCGGAGACCTGCAAAGATCAGCAGGCCGATGACCAGATGCCGGATCGCTCTCGGTCTCGCCCTGGAGAGCAGCTGGGCGCCGATCAGGGAGCCGAGCATGACGCCGATCACCGATGGAATGACCACCATGGGAAACAGGGCGCCCTGGTTGATGTAAACCCAGGCGGCCGAGGTATCGGTGATGGCAAGCAGGAATACGCTGGTCCCCACCGACACCTTCAGGGGTGCGCCCATGATGAGGTTGAGCACGGGCACATTGGCCCATCCCGCGCCAAGACCAAACATCCCGGCCAGCAGGCCGATAAAAACGAAGGCAAGCAATCCCTGCGGTGTTCGATGGACCTGCCAATGGATGTCCCGGTTTTCGGACTGTTCGTGATAGACACAACCGATCCCCAGGATGGAGCAGAGGGTATCGGGTGACCGGACCTGGGGAAATTCGTAATTCCTTGCGCTGACCATCACGGCGACGATGGCGAGGATGACCACGCCCAGGGTGACCTGCAGGATATGCACGGGCATGGCCAGCCCCAGCAGCGCCCCGGCGATGGATGTGGTGGAGGCGACGAGGGCCGCCGGAATGGCCAGCCGGAGGTCCGCCAGACCCCGCTTCAGAAGATCGGGCCCGGCGGCCAGCGACAGGGAAAGGGCGACACACAGCCCCGCACACCGGACGAAGTCCAGATGGAACGGGAAAAAACCGGAGACGATGGGCACAAAGAGAACGCCGCCGCCGACCCCGGCGCAAACGGCTACAACGCCGATCCCAAAGCTCACGACAAACAGCAGGATGGGCCACATCCACCACTCCATGATGAACCCCCGAATTCCCGTACTCTGTAATCACGCAACCATTCAAGCCTACCCGCAAGAGAGCCGGGATGTCAATAGCGGACGATGGCGACGACTGTTTTGTGCAGCGCCCTGCATTCGCTTATTGAAAAAAAAAGGTGATAGGTGTAATGAAACGGCTATCGAAGCAACGGAAAGGTATCCCCATGACGAGTCGACACCGGAAACTGAATGAATGGGTGGCCGAGACCGCGGCGCTTTGCCGGCCTGACAAGCTGTACTGGTGCGACGGGAGCCGCCAGGAGTACGATCGCCTGATGGGGCAGATGGTGGAGCGCGGCATGGCCGTTGCGCTCCCCGGGCGCCGCAACAGTTTCCTCTTTCGCACCCAGGCGAGCGACGTGGCCCGGGTCGAATCACGGACCTACATCAGCACCTCGAGCAGGGACGATGCCGGGCCGACCAACAACTGGGTCGCCCCGGAGGAGCTCAAGGCGACGATGAGGGCGCTTTACGAAGGATGCATGCGGGGCCGGACCATGTATATCATTCCCTTCTCCATGGGCCCCGTCGATTCCCCCATCGCCAAGATCGGTGTCGAGATCTCGGACAGTCCCTATGTGGTCTGCAACATGCATATCATGACCCGGGTCGGCGCCCGGATCTTGGAAAAGCTCGGCACCGACGGCGAGTTCATACCGGGCCTGCACTCGATCGGCGCGCCGCTCGCCCCCGGGAAGAAGGACGCCCTGTGGCCCTGCGCCCCCCTGGAAAAAAAGTACATCAGTCACTTTCCCGAGGAAAATCTCATCTGG
>JBFMBA010000323.1:0-4208 GCA_040755475.1 Thermodesulfobacteriota bacterium | reverse complement strand
CACGATTGAATTCTACCGGCGGCAGATTCAACTGCCCGAGCAGGAGATTCTCCGAATTGCCGGCATCTTCCGGCAATCGACGGAAGCCTTCCGCGGGGAGATCCATGCGGAGATAGAAAATCTGGCCCAGGCGGCGGGCGCAGATCCGCTCTGGATCTATGCATTGAACGGCCGGACCGAACTGCTCAACCTCAACCCGATGGAATGCACCACCCTGGTTTTCCGCCAGCAGGGGGCCATGGGTCAGAACTGGGACTGGCACAGAGACATGGAAGAGCTGGCGGTCATCCTCGACATCGAGAAGGAGGACGGCCACCGGATCCTCACCATGACCGAACCGGGCATGATCGGTAAAATCGGCATGAACAGCTGCGGCCTGGGAGTCTGCCTGAACTTCATGACCGTCGAGGGTTACCGGCCCTACGGGATACCGCTGCACGTCATTCTGCGGTCCATCCTCGACAGCGGAAGCATGGCGGAGGCGCGAACGCTGATCGAACCCCACCTGCGCGGAAAAGTGGGCAACATCGTGATTGCCGACGGGAGCGGCGAGGCCGTGGACCTGGAGCTTGCCGGGGATGAATTTTTTTCCGTTCCCGTTGACGATCTGTTCGTTCACACCAATCACTTCCTGACGAAAATCGATTACGATCTGAAGCTGTTCCCCAGTTCGTCGGGGCGCTACAGCCGCGCCCGGGAGCTGCTGGGGCAGCTCGAGGCGCCTTCCATCGATGCCATGAAGGCGATCCTCAAAGACCGCGGGAACGGGGACTACCCCATATGCCGCAAGCGCTTCTCTCACCCCTGGCTCACCGACGACGAGTCGATCACCGTCACGTCGATGGTCATGGACCTGAAAAACCGTCAATGGCATATCACCCGGGGGAACCCCTTCGATAATCCCTTCACGCTCCTTTCCCTGGAGACGTGACGCGGGCTGGAGCGGCAAGAATCCGGGCCACCCGCCGGTCCATGTCCTCCAGCGCCCATTGAAACATGGTAAGGGTTTTCCGGGGCTCGAACCCGAGCTGTTTGTTGATGGCCCGCATGGGCTGATTTTCCATGGCCGTTGTGGTCGTCACATACTCCGCTTCCAGAAACCGGTCCCTGATATAGGACAGCATCTCGGCCTTGAGTCGCTTGGCCAGCCCCCGTCCCCGGTATTTGCCCAGAACCCCCGTAAAATACTGATGAACGCGGTGGGGTTCCTGGGGGTTGTACATGATGTCCGTCAGCGCGCTGATATGACCGTCCGGCTCGCGGCTGATCATGGTGTGCCATTCCATGTGCCTTGTGCGGAAATGGCGCTCTTCGATTCTGCGCGACTCGGGGGTGGTCACCAGGTCCTCCCGGATTTCTCCGGTCGGACGCTGGTTGATGATCTCTGTATAGATCCTGCAGAATTCATCGATATCCCGCTCGGGGCATTCCTGAAAGGTTTCGATTCGGGTCTGCGGAAACCGCGACCTGCCCTTCGCTCGCCATTGCTCAACCAGCGGCCAGTTTGCGTCGTCCAGATGGAGCCGGTACCGATTCTCCCTGTGGATCATCTCCCCGTGCAGATGTTTGCAGAATGCCAGTCCTGCGGCGTTGTCCGCGTCGGCCCTGACGGTGTCCTTTCCCATGTCGGCGGCCGCCTGTAGCAGGTGTGTCAGCAGGTGCGTGGCAACCTTCCGCCGGCGCCTCGCGGGGTCGACGGCGACGTGGATCTGTCCGATGTGGCGGCTGCTCGCGTAGTCCGGCGACAGGTCCGTGTCGTAGGACAGGGATGCGGATGCGGCGGCGTTTCCCCTGCCGTCCAGCAGCATCCATTTCTTGACGGTATACAGCGGATTGGGCGTCGACAGCAGCCGCCTGGCCGTTTCCCTGTTCGGGAGGCGCCCCTTGGGGTTGTTTTCACGGAAAACCGCCTCCGAAAGGGTGAAATGGGCGGTCCATAGAGCGTCGGACGCTTTCGCCGGGATGAACGCCTCCAGGGTAAAAGCCTCCGTCAAGCCGGAAACAGTCAATTTCTTATCCATGCCCACACCTTGCCGAGCCCTTCATAGATAACCCGCTGCGAGATCCAGAGGTTTCCCGAATTGGGCAGCCATGAGGCGACCGCCCCGCCGGGCCTGTTTTTGATGATGTAATCCGTCGGCGCCGGCACGGGATGCATGCCGAACTGTTCGAATATCCTCACGGCACGCGCCATGTGGGCGGCGGAGGTGACCAGGACAAAAGGCGTGCGGCCCAGCAGCGGCTGCATCAGCCGGGCTTCCTCCAGGGTGTCGGAAGGGCGCTCCTCGATGATCGCGTCCTGTGCGGGAACGCCGATCTGCTGCGCCACATCGCCCACCACCCGGGCGTTGGTCACGGGATCGGGAATCACGCCGCCGGCGATGACCAGCTTGCTTCCCGGCAGCTGTCTGTATAGGCGGATCCCCTCGACGAGCCTGTAGAGGGAGGAGGCGCTGATCTGGGCCGTTCTCGGCAGGTCCGGATCGGAAACATGCCCGCTGCCCAGGATGACCACATGGCGGATGCGGTCCCGGAGATCCGGGGCGAGCCTTTCCACGATCAGGGGCGGATGGGCGCGCTCCAGCGCACGGAGTACCGGTTTGGCGAACCAGGCGTATCCGGACACCAGAAGAATCGCCGTCCCCGCGCCGAGCGAGAGGACTCCAGCCCTTTTCCTTTTCAGGGCCAGAAGCGCCAGTCCCGAAAGGAGCAGGGCCAGGGCCAGGAACAGGGGTTCGATGAGGGGCAGCAGCGAACGGCCGACGTGAATCATCTCTCCTCCAGGACCTCCCGGACGGCGGGAAGCCGTTGCAGCTGACCCAGGACGACCCGCCGGATTCGGAGCGGATCCGCCGCAAGCAGGCAGCGGGCCAGCCGCCGGGCCTTTTCCAGACCGCCCGGGATATCCACTTTATTGACCAGAGGGACGATGCGCGCCCCGGCCGGGCCGGCCCCGACCGATGCCATCATGAGGCGGGCGATCGCCTCCTCCGTGACCCGGCCGCCCAGGGGCAGACCGAGCAGCCGGGCCGCGATGGCCGAACGAAAGACCGTTTCCTCTGCCAGCGGGCAGCCCATCCCGTCGATCCCGATCACCGGCACGAGCAGGGTGGTGTTTCCCGGTACCACCGGCTCCCCCGGGCGCGGGGCCTTCAGCGGCCGGCCGGCAGAACCGTCGGCTTCGTTGACGATGTGTCTGCCCCCGCTGACGGCGGCGATCTCCTCCAGCCATCCGGGAAGAATCCCCTCGAGCTTGCTGTCGGACAGCCTCGCCCTGGCGATCAGGAGGGGCTGTCGGCGCTCCAGGTTTTTCCTCACCCATCGCTTGATCGCGTCCAGGTCATGAGAAATAAAGCGCGGAAGAAAAGGGGAGGGGGCAGGCTCCCGGATTTTCGTGGTGGTGGTCAGGATGACCCCGGATCCGGGAGCGGTCAGCTCCCTGCCCAGAGCGTACAGCAGGGTGGTCTTCCCGCCCCCGCCCACGAGGCTGATCACCTCCCTGCCGCCGATGCAAAAAGCCTCCGCCAGTGTCATGATCCGTCCGGCCCCGATCCGTCGCCGTAAGCCCGGTATTGATCGGGCGTGTCGATATCCTTCAGGACCGCATCGTGGTCCAGGGGGACCTCCAGTATATCCCCGGGATGGTTCAGAAGAATCCGGCGGGCCCCCTCATCGCCCTGCAGCTGCAGGGCTTCCTGGAGATACCGTGCGGCCATGAGTACCGGATGCCCCCCCTGGCCCCGGTAGACGGGCCGGACGATCCCCCGTTTGGGATCGGCCTGCCGAAAGCGGCGGATCAGGGTGTTGACCGTTTCGGGGGCGATGCCGGGCTGGTCCGCAAGAAAAACGAGGAACGCCTCGCTGCCCGGATCCATGGCGAGCAGTCCGCACCGCAGTGAAGCGGCCATCCCCCGGTTGAAATCCGGGTTGGTTACGATCTTGACGGGGAGCGGCGGCAGGACTTTTCGGATCAGGTCCGCTTGGTACCCCAGGACCAGGACAACCTCGTCGGCATCGGAGCGGAGCACCGTCTCCAGGCAGTGCTGCAGCAGCGTTTTCCCCTGCCAGGGAAGGAGCTGCTTGGGCCGGCCCATCCTTCTGGATTCGCCCGCGGCAAGCAGGATCGCTGAGATCATGGCGGCCCGCCCCCGGGGGAGGATGGACAACCGGCGCGGAGCCCGACTTCCCGGTGCCTCATCGGTTGTACC
>JBFMBA010000322.1:0-13820 GCA_040755475.1 Thermodesulfobacteriota bacterium | reverse complement strand
GGCGGGCCGCTTTCATATATAGAGGGGAGCGCTGCCGGGGCAGCGCGACACATCGACCATCAGATCGTTCATGATCTGTCGGCGACAGATTAGCAGATGACCGGAGGATTGGCAACATATTTTCAAAGGGAACTTTCGCCGGAGGGCCGACAACAAGCCTTCCGGTGCGGGTTAAATGCGGATGATCCACCGGGACCCGCATCCCGGAAGACCCTCCCCGGGGAAGAGAAGCGGGCGCAGCGAAAGCACTTGTCCATATGGAGCGAGTTGGAGACCGTGCTGGCTTAAACGTTGACCAGGTGCCCCCGAAAAGTGAAGAGGGCTGACCGATGGTTCGGTTACCCCCCCTGTTTTTTCCGATGGTGCCGAAGCCGGAACTTGAACCCGGACGGGCGGTGCCCACTACCCCCGTAACGTAAAAAAAGGGCATTGTAGGGGCTCATAGGGATATGCGGGGGAAGATAGTTTCCTTTTTCCGAAATCCTGCGGGGCGTCCGATTGCGAATCCATCCTTGATTGACGAGTATATTGTAGACTTGAACGGAGGCGACTTTCATCACGGGAAAAAGCCCTGGCGAGATGACGGGATTGACAATGCGATATCGTATGTGGAGGAGAAGGAAAAGCAGAAGAGGGATTTTGACAAGGAGTTTGTTGAGGCGCAGCATCCACACAGGGGCCGGTTTTGAGTGGGTGACGTACCCCGAAGAACGTTCCGTTCATTCCACATCGATCTTGGCACGGCGCGCCACTTCCCGCCACTGGGAGACGTCGCGCCTGACGCGCTGCCGGAATTCTTCGGGCGTGCTGTGCGATGCCACGAATCCATCGGCGCTAATCCGTGCCCGCAAATCTGGAGACTGGAGCGCCTTACCGACCGCCTGATTTACACGCGCGATGATCTGGGGCGGCGTGCCGCGCGTTCCCCAAAAGCCGTACCAGTGTTCGGCCTCGAACCCGGGTACGATTTCTCCTATCGTTGGCACGCCAGGAAATGCGTCGGAACGTTCCCGGGTGGTCACGCCCAAGGCGCGCAGCTTGCCAGACTGGATGTGCGCCTGCACGGCGACCGCCGTGTAATAGCCCAGTTGAAGATAACCCCCGAGAAGATCCGTGATACCGGGACCGGCGCCCTTGTAGGGTACATGCACCGTACGCACCCCAGTGCGCTGATCGACCAGCTCGCCGACTAAATGTGCCAAGCTGCCGACACCGGTCGAGCCGTATGTGATGGTATCCGGTTTGGCACGAGCAAGCGCTAAGAATTCCTTCAGGTTATTTGCTTTGAGACCGGGACCCGCAGCGGCAATCAAGGGTCCGTAAGCCAGCAGACTGATGGGTGCGATGTCTTCAACCGCATCGTAAGGCAGCTTGCGCAGGGCCGCCGTCGCAGCATAGCTGGCTGATACCATGCACATCGTGTAGCCGTCGGGCGCAGCTCTTACTGTCATCTCGGAGCCTATCGAACCACCGCCGCCGGGCCGGTTATCGACGATAAAGTTATTGCCGAAGGTTTCCGATAGTTTCTGAGCGAGTATGCGCGCGATGAAGTCAGTGCCGCCGCCGGGGCTGAAGGGCACGATCAGGCGGACAGGTTTTATTGGCCAAGCGGGATTGTCCGCCGCCGCAACAGTGGAGACCAAGACACAACCCAAGCAAACCAACGCGAGGCAAAGTAGTAAACCTTTCCTTGGGGTCATTGAGTATCTCCCTTCCCTGATGTCATGAATCAGCTCTCTATAATCCATTTTAGCACGTAAATACCGCTTATTAGGCTTGATAAGGCATCGTTCTCGATGGGTGGAAGTATAGTAGGGCTGTTGTTGCATGTCAAGGGGTACTTTGCATCCGGAAAAGCAGGGCTGGCGATGCGGAGTTGACCCGTTTTCGTGGACACTGTATTTTTTCAGGAAGTGTGTCCGGTATCCACGATGTGCCGTCTGCTGGGCGTCTCCTCCAGCGGGTATCATGCATGGAAAGATCGGCCGCCTTCAAAGCGGGCGACAGCCGATGGAACACTTATGGCAAGGATCCGGGCGATTCATCAGCGATCCCGACAGACCTGCGGGATGCCCCGCATCCATTTTTGAATTGACGCAAGAGGGGTTTCGGATAGGCCGGAAGCGAGTGCCCCGTCTGGTGCAGGAAGCTGGATTGCAGGGGGACAGCCGCCGAAAAGGAATCCGGACAACCGTCCGCGGCAAGGAGGGGCAGATGATCCCAGACCTGGCAAAGCGGAACT
Organism: Thermodesulfobacteriota bacterium; assembly: GCA_040755475.1. Lineage (GTDB taxonomy): Bacteria > Desulfobacterota > Syntrophia > Syntrophales > UBA5619 > JAKAFS01. Next base: position 11,578 of record JBFMBA010000322.1, on the reverse strand, counting down.
TCCTTGTCACCGCGCCTAACCGATTGTGGGTGGCGGTTATTATGAAAATAACGGGTCATTCCACAAGGGAAATGTTTCTGAGATACGATACCGCTGATGCGACGGATACCCGGAAGGCTGTTGACCAAATGGAGGGTTTTCTGAAAAGTGTTGACACAACGTTGAACGGGCGCCCCCGAAAAGTGAAGAGGGCTAACCGATGGTTCGGTTAACCCCCTGTTTTTTCCGATGGTGCCGAAGCCGGGACTTGAACCCGGACGGGCGGTGCCCACTACCCCCTCAAGATAGCGTGTCTACCAGATTCCACCACTTCGGCATCGCCGATGTTTCGGCGGTGGCGTACGTCCGGCTGCCGTTGGCCGGAAGCTCGCCTGGAAGCGCCGCTCGGGCGCCGCAACCTTCGCTTCCGGCGGGACCTTACCCCTTTGGTCGGGCTTTGTCAACATCAAAAGAGCGACCGGCATCCTTAAGGCGGCGGGACCTATTTGGCCGTCTGCGGTGCGGCCGGAGCCGTCGCCTCGGGGGCGGCCGGGGCCGCGGGCGGCGCCGGAGGTCCGGCGGGTGCGGCGGGCGCCGTCTTCTGCGTTTCGGGTCGTGCGGCCCCCTCCATCAGGGAACTCCCCTTACGGGAGGCCGTGTAGGAAAGACTGAACGAGGTGAGCATGAAGACGATCGCGACGATCGTCGTCATCTTGCCCAGAAAGGTCCCCGGTCCGCTGCTTCCGAAGATCGTCTGGCTCGAGCCGCCGAATACCGCGCCCATGTTGGCGCCCTTGCCGGCCTGCAGCAGGACGACGAGAATCAGGACGATGCAGACAACGACATGTATGATGGTGATGATGATGTGCACGTGGTACCTCGTAATAAAGACTCTTGTAACGTTCCGAACCCCGGTTTTCCGGCGCGCTTCGGCAATCTTCAGCCGATCATCCGGATGAAGGAGTCGACCTCCAGGCTCGCTCCGCCGATCAACCCCCCGTTGATATCCGGCTGCGTCATCAGCCCGACGATGTTGTCGGGAGTCACACTGCCGCCGTAGAGTATAGGCAGCGCCGCCGCCGGCTCCGGACCGCAGCGTCGAGCGACCCACCCCCTGATGAACCGGTGGACCTCCCCGGCCTGCTCGGGGCTTGCCGTCTTGCCGGTGCCGATCGCCCATACCGGCTCGTAGGCAATCATGAGATGCCCTATATCATCGGCGGACAGATTTTTCAATCCCTCTTTTAGCTGGTGCTCAATGAGCGCCTCAGTCAGGCCTTCTTCCCGCTGCTGGAGGGACTCTCCGATACAGAAGATCGGCTTCAGGCCGGCGGTCAAAGCGGCCTGAAGCTTCAGGCCGATGCGGTCGTCGCCTTCGCCGAAGTGGGTGCGCCGCTCCGAATGGCCGATGATAACGCAGGTGCAGCCCGCTTCACTGAGCATCCCGCCGGAGATTTCGCCCGTAAAGGCGCCCTTCTGCGCCTCATGGAGATTCTGGGCGGCCAGGCCTATGAAAGAGCCCCGGATGACCTCCGCAACGGCATGGAGCGCCGTGAAGGGCGGGGCGATGATCACCTCGGCTGCCGGGGGGGAGGCGTACGCCCCCCGGAGGCGCGTGGCGAATGCGACCGACTCCGCGACGGTCTTGTTCATCTTCCAGTTTCCCGCGATGACCGGTCGGATCATGTCAGCCTCCGAAGGAACGGCGTCCCACATAGAGGGCCAGATCCCGCATCCGGCAGGCGTAGCCGCTCTCGTTGTCGTACCAGGCGAAGACCTTGATGAAATTGCCGTTGATCACGGCCGTGAGGGGGGCGTCCACGATCGCCGAATAGGGGCTGCCGGTGAAGTCAACGGAGACCAGTTCCTCCTCGCTGACGTCGATGATCCCCTTCATTTTCCCTTCCGCTGCCGATTTCAGCGCGCCGTTGAGCTCCTCGATCGTGACGCTGCGTCCGACTTCGGCCGCCAGATCCACGATGGAGACGTTGGGGGTCGGTACGCGCAGGGCTACGCCGTCGAGCTTCCCCTTGAGGGCCGGTATCACCTCGGCGACCGCCTTGGCCGCGCCGGTCGATGTGGGTACGATGGACATCGCCGCCGCCCGGCCCCTTCTGTAGTCCTTGTGGGAGCCGTCCAGAAGCCGCTGGTCCATGGTGTAGGAGTGGACCGTCGTGATCAGCCCCCTGACGATGGTGAACTCGTCGTGAAGCACCTTCACCACCGGGGCAAGGCAGTTGGTCGTGCAGGAGGCGTTGGAAATGATATGGTGCTTTTGCGGGTCGTAGGTCTCCTCGTTCACCCCCATGACGAAGGTCCCGTCGATCCCCTTGCCGGGGACGGCGAGAATCACCTTCTTTGCGCCGGCCGCCAGATGGCCGGCCAGGTCATCCTTCTTCCGGAACTTTCCCGTTGAATCGAGGACGATGTCGATGTCCAGCTTTTTCCACGGGAGATCGCTGAGGGGCGAGCTGACCGTCGTGATGACGATCTTCTTTCCGTTCACCGCCAGATGGCCGTCCTCCACCCCCACATCGGCGCCGAACTTTCCGTGAACCGAGTCGTACTTGAGAAGATGGGCCAGGTTGTCGGGCTTGGCCCGGGAATTGATCGCCACGATGTCCACCTCGTCGTAGCCCTGACATGCCCTGACCAGGTATCTGCCCACCCTGCCGAAACCGTTAATCGCGACCCTGATTGCCATAGCAGACCTCCTTATGAAAGCGCATTGCCGATCGACGCAAAATCATATCCAGAGGGTACCGATTAGTCAATATCTTTGTCAGCGGCTTTTTGTGACGCCGATCCGGTCGCAGAACGCCGCCACCGGGCAGCCGCTGCAAAGCGGGGAGACGGGGCGGCAGATGTTCCTGCCGAAGGCCACGAGCAGGGTATTGTACCGCACCCAGTATCGGGGGGGGAGCTTTGCACGGAGGGCGAACTCCGTCTCCTCGGGGGTTTTCGTCCGGACATAGCCCAGCCGGTTGGAGATTCTGTGCACATGGGTGTCCACGCAGATGCCCGCCCCTCCGAAACCCAGCGCGACGACCAGGTTCGCCGTCTTGCGGCCGACTCCCTTGAGCGAAAGGAGGGCGTCGAGGTTGTCGGGAACGCGGGAGTGAAACCGGTCTATCAGAACCCTGCAGACATGGAGAATCGTCTCCGCCTTGTTCCTGTAGAATCCCACGGGGAAGATCGCCCTGCGGATCTCCTCGCTGGAAAGTGCCGCCATCTGCTCCGGTGTGGAGGCCAGGGCGAAGAGCCGCCCGGTCGCCACCTCCGTCACCTCGTCCTTCGTCCGCAGGCTCAGAAGGGTGGAGATGAGGATCTCGAAGGGATCGCGCTGCCGGTCGGCGAGACGGGAGACGATGGGCAACTCCCGGGTTTCAAGGTCCTTTTCGAGAAGGCGGATCACCTCCGCCATGTGACGGTCGTCCATAGGCGCTTTTTGACGGCTTCGTAAAAAGCCCGGATGCTGCGTTGCACTTCATCCTTCGTCATTGCGGCGTACGCAAAAGTACGCCTCATTCCTCAGGACTCGCGCGCCTTGCCTGCGGACTTTTTGCGAAGCCGCCCCCTATTCAAGGTTTTTGCGACTTTTTACGAGGTCATCAATTGTAAACGACCTCATAATAAAGTACAACAAGGTCGCGAAAATCGGATCCCGGAAGCGCGCATTGGAGATTTTTCGGGCCCCCTGCCCCCGCAGCGCAGCGTATGCAAAGGTGACGCTTTGAGCGCGAAGCGCGAGTTTCGTCTTTGCAGCGAAGCGAGGTGGCGCAGGGTCGAAAAATGTCCAGCGTGCGGAGGGATTACGATTTGTAAGGCCTTCTTACGAGGACCTCAATCGTAGCCCTCGTCGTTGGCCAGCATGTCCAGATGGAGCGTGGCGATATCCTCCACGTCCATGTTCGCCTTCTCCTTGCTGTCGCGGAAGTCGACGATCTTGATATACCGCTTGCATTCGTTGCACACATCGACGCGATAGCGGCTGTCCTCTTCGATCGTAAAGTAGGCGAGGGTCTGCTGCTCCTCGTTGCCGCAAAAGGGGCATTTGATCCGCCGGTAATCCCATTCGAATCCGCACTGGTTGCAGTACAGGTAGCGGGTGCCCTCATCGTCCCGGATCTCGCCGATCTTGGGTTCCCGGCCGCAGATCGGACAGTACCCTTCGGACCAGTCGTATTTTTTGACGGCCCTGCCGTGGACCTGCACCACCTTCTCCAGCGCAGGCCGGAGACTTTCCTCCAGAAAGAGCTCGACCAGGTCGTATGTATTTTCCTCCTCCTCGTCGACCGGCTCGTCTGTGTCCAGGGGCGGCGGGTTGAACGAATCGTAGATCATGTCGTTGAAACTGATTTCGCCCTCGCGGATTTTCCTTGCCATTTCCTTCGTTTCGCCGGGCGACCGTTTCTCCGCGATCTCCAGAAGGGTCAGAAAATAGTTCCTGGGCTCCGTCAGATCGTAGGCGACCGATGAGAAATCGATCAGCGGAAGGCCGCCGGTCATCTTGGGGGCGATCAGCTTTTCCTCGACGGGAAAGATGTCTCCCTTCATGCGGTGACGGTACTCCTCCCGGAGGATAAGTATTTCCTCCAGTATTTCAAGGAGTTCTCTATAGTGGGGGTGCATGTTCTTATATGTCTGAATGTTCTGCAGTGTATCTTTGAGCATCTTGTCCATGATGGTCATTCTCCTTCCAGCCTGCAAAGCAGGGGCTCTATAACCCCTTTTCATCCCAAGTTCAAGCAGTAATTGCAACTGTTTGGAAAATCAGACTATTGAAGGAATCGTTTGTGCCGGTAGGGCCTGGCCTGCTTCAGAACGCCCGCCCGAACAGGTCCATCAGTCCGAATGGAAGCAGGCCCATGTAGAGAATCATGACGATCAGGGCGCAGCAGAGTGCTTTTTCGTGGAACAGCAGGGTCACCGGCGGGCGGGCGCCCGCGTCCATGGAATAACTGATCCGCACCAGGTTCAGGTAATAAAATATGGAAATCACCGTATTGACAGCGCCGATGATGACAATGCCCAGATATCCTTCCTTGAATGCGGAAACGAAAAGAAACAACTTGCCGGTAAAGCCGCCCGTGGGGGGGATGCCCGCCAGCGAGAAAGCCGACAGGGCAAGCGTGAGAGCCAGAAGGGGCGATCTTTTTGACAGTCCCGACAGGTCGTCCACCATGACGTTGTCGCCGCCCTTCGACAGCAGAATGACCACGTAAAAGGCGCCCAGATTCATGAAAAGGTAGATGGCGATATAATAGATCGATGCCGCGCCGCCGCCGCTGTTCAGGGATATGATGCCCAGGATCATGTAACCCGCATGGGCGATACCAGAGTAGGCCAGCAGCCGCTTGACATCCTTCTGCACCAGCCCGGCCAGGTTTCCTGCGGTCATGGACAGCGCCGCGAGGCTGATGAGGATGGCGACCAGCTGGGGGGGCGGGGCAGGGGCGAGCATCGTGATCCGGATCAGCAGGGCCACCGCCGCGATCTTGGGAACCGTGGCGATGAATGTTGTCGTCGAGTTGGCGGATCCTTCGTAAATGTCAGGAGCCCAAAAATGCATCGGGAAGAGGGACAGTTTGAAGAAGAACCCGATCATGGTGAGCGTCAACGCGAGAATGCCCACCGGTTGAAAAACAAAGTCCGGGAACACCGGCAGGATGTCGGCCAGAAAGGTCGATCCCGCAACCCCGTAAAGGTATCCCATCCCATAGAGCATGATCCCCGTCGAGACGGCGCCGAAGAAGAGGTATTTCACCGACGCCTCGAGTTGCTGGCGTGTTTGCGATCGGCGCAGGGGAACGATGGCGTAGAGGCTGAATGAGGAGACCTCCAGGCTGATGACGATGGAGATCAGCTCCACGGCGCTGGCCATCATCATCAGGCCCAGCGTGGAGAAAGACAGAAACATGAAGAATTCCGGTAGATAGGCGCCTTCTATCTCTTCCTGGCTGCCGAACATGAAAATCACGAGGCAGAAACCGGCAGACAGGAGCACCTTGAAGATCTGCGAGAAGAGGTCCACTTGATAGGCGCCGTAGAAGAGCTTACCCTCTGCGGAAACGCCGGCCAGGGAAAGAATCAGTGCCGCCAGTGCCCATACCCGGGCCCAGAAAAAAGCCGTTTCCTTCCTGTCGACCAGCGACCGGAAAAGGAAAAAGACCGAAAATGTGAGCATTGCCAATTCAGGGAGCAACAACATCATAAGCCAACCCCTTTAATGGGAAAAACCCTGCAGTTGCCTGAGCAGATGGCCCAGCGTGCTTTCCATCACCCGGACAAAGGGGCGAGGAAATAAGCCGACCCAGAGGACCAGGATGCCGAGGGGCAAGAGCGTCACCACCTCCCGGAGATTCAGGTCCTGCAGCGGCCGCTTGTCTTCCCTGCCCCAGGTGATCGCTTTGAGCAGTCTCAGCATATAGGCGGCCGCCAGGACGGCGCCGGCCACCGCAAGGAAGCCCGCCGCGCTGTTCCAGGCAAAGGTGCTCACCAGGACATAGAGTTCGCCCACGAAGTTATTGGTGCCGGGAAACCCGAAGGAGGAGACGGCAAAAAGTCCGAAGAAGCCCACGTAAACGGGCATGATTTTTCCCAGCCCGGCATTGTCGTATATCTCCCGGCTGTGGGTCCTTTCATACACGATGCCCACGCAGAGAAAGAGCGCCCCCGTCGTGACGCCGTGGTTGATCATCTGGAGCATCGCCCCTTCGAAACCCAGCGCGGTGAACGTGAAGATGCCCAGCGTGACGAAACCCATATGGGCCACGCTGGAATAGGCGATCAGTTTCTTCATGTCGGTCTGGCCCAGACAGACGAAGCCGCCGTAGACGATGGCGATGACCGACAGGGCGACGATATAGGGGGCGAAGGCGAAGCTCGCCGCCGGGGTGATGGGGAGCGCGAAGCGGAGAAATCCGTAAGTGCCCATCTTCAGGAGGATGCTGGCCAGCAGCACGCTGCCCGCCGTGGGCGCCTCCGTGTGGGCTGCCGGGAGCCATGTGTGGAAGGGGAACATGGGCACCTTGATCGCAAAGGCGATGGCGAAGGCCAGAAAGACCCAGACCTGGAAGGGAAAGGGATAATTCCGGAACATGGCCTCGGGGATGCTGAACGTGCCGTTGACGAGGTACAGCGCGATGATGGCCACGAGCAGGAACACGCTCCCGAACAGGGTGTAGATGAAGAACTTGATCGATGCGTAATCCCGCTGCGGTCCGCCCCACACGGCGATCAGCAGGTACATGGGGATCAGCATCGCCTCCCAGAAGATGTAGAAGAGGATGAAGTCCAGCGAGCAGAAGACCCCGATCATGGCCGTCTCCATGAGCAGGATGCAGACCATGAACTCCTTCACCCGGTCCGTGATGGCCGTCCAGGAGCACAGGACGCAGGCCGGGGTGATCAGGGCGGTCAGGACGATGAGCAGGATGGTGATGCCGTCCACGCCCAGGGTGTAGTGTATCTGGTACCTCGGAATCCAGGCGAGGGATTCCCCGAACTGAAACAGGGGCGTCCGCGGATCGAAGTGGGCGTAGAGCAGCAGGGAAAAGAGGAGCGTGACGATGCTGGTGATCAGCGCCGCGATCTTGATCGTCCTTTCCTGTTTCATCAAAAGAATCAGCGCTATTCCCGCCAGCGGGACAAAAATCACCGTGGTGAGTATGGGGAAATCAAGCGGATTCATGATCAGGTACTTTTCCATGCGTCCCGTTCCTTACACCTGTCTTTTCGTCCTAGAGGACCGCAAACAGCAATACCGCCGCGAAAAAGATAACCAGCGACAGGGCGATGTAGGTCTGCAACCGTCCTGTCTGGAGTTTCCTCACCCTGGAACCCAGGTCCATGGTGGATGTCGCCGAACCGTCCACGATGCCGTCGATGACCCGCCGGTCGAAGCGATAGGAAAGATCGGCGCTTTTGAAGAGCGCCCGCAGCCCCAGCGTCCGGTACAACTCCCCCCAGAGATTGTCGAAAAAGACGATCACCTTCTCGTCGAATTTCATGAATACCCAGGCGCCCTTCCGGTAGAGGTAGTCGATGTCCAGATTGATCTTTTCCTCCGGGGAGAGCTTGGCCAGCAGGAGAAAGAAGACCAGCCCCGTGAACGAGAGGATCTGGAGCGACTCGGAGAGGTGGTGCAGGGTGTAGGGGCGGTAGTCCGTGGCAAAGGGCAGAAGGACGTAAAGGACGTCCGGATAGACCCCGATGACCAGGCACAGCAGGGAGGTGATCCCCATGGCCCAGAGCATGTTGGCCGGCGGCTCCTCCGCCTGGACGGGCTCTGACTTCCCGAAGAAGGCGAAGTAGGTCACCTTCAGTCCGACCGAGAGGAACGTTCCGATTCCCGCCAGATTCAGGAGGTTCATCAGCCAGAGCCTCCCCTCCAGATGGGCCGAGGCGACGATCATCGATTTGCTCACGAACCCGCTGAAGAGGGGAAACCCCGCGATGGAGACCGCTCCGACGATATAGAAGATCATGGTCAGCGGCATGGTCCTGTAGAGTCCGCCCAACTGGGTGAGCTTTGCCGTTCCCGTCATGTAGAGCACGGCGCCCGCTCCCATGAACAGGAGCGCCTTGTAGAGAATATGGGCAAAGGCATGGGCCGCGGCCCCGTTGACGGCCAGTTGGGTCCCGATGCCGATGCCGGCCACCATGTATCCCACCTGGCTGATGATGTGATAGGCGAGCACCCGCCGGATGTCGTTTTCGATCACCGCGTAGCAGACCCCGAAGACCGTCATGGCGGTGCCCATGATGGCCAGAATCTCGAATCCGGCGAATCCCCGCGCCAGTACGTACACGGCCGTCTTGGTCGTGAAGGCGCACAGGAAGACGGCACCCTCCACGGTTGCCTCGGGATAGGCGTCGGGAAGCCAGGCGTGGAGAGGCAGTACGGCGGCATTGAGGGCGAAACCCCAGAGGATCAAATATTCCGCGAGCCCCGCGCTGCCCGGGGCGATGGCGTTGAAGGCGAAGCTGCCCGTCTGGCCGTAGTGGAGCATCATGCCGGTGAAAAACAGGAGACCGCCGAAGACGTGCACGAGCAGGTATCGGAAACCGGCGTCGATCGACCTTTTCGTCCTGCGGTACCAGATCAGGAAGACGGAGGAAAAGGCCATGATCTCCCAGAAGATGAACAGGGTGAAGTAATCGCCGGCGAAGATGGCGCCCAGGGAACTGCCCACGTAGAGGAACCCGGCGATATGGTGCCCGCTTTCCTCCACGTGAAGGGCGTAGAGGGCGCCGAGGAATGCCATGATGGTGAACACCCAGGCGAAAACCAGGCTGAGCTTGTCCACCCGCCCGAAAACGCCGTCGACATTCAGAAAGCGGTATTGGCCGTAGATACCCTGCTCGGCCATGGCAACGGCAATGATGGCGAGCGTCGGGATGAGAAGGAGGATCGTTTTCCTGGCCGTCCCCTTGAAAAAGGGCAGCAGCGCGGACCCCAGGAAAAAGAAAAGCGCCGGATGCAGCCAGCTATTCATAACGATCGACCTCGTAATAAGTGAGACACATGGAAATCACGATCCCTCCGCGCGCTGGACATTTTTCGGCCCTGCACCTCCTCGCTTCGCTCAATGGAAAATGAGGACATGGAAAACGGGGACAGCTCCCTGTTTTTTATGAAAAAACAGGGAGCTGTCCCAAATTTTCCATGGCACTGTGCCCATTTTCCATCAATGCGCTGCGCTGCGGGGGCAGGGCGCCCCGAAAAATCTCCAATGCGCGCTTCCGGGATCCGGTTTCCAACTGTCTCAAAGGTTTCGAGTGCTGAAACGCCATGAAAATGAGACGGCTTTGCAAAACGTTCGCAGGCAAGGCGCGCGAATCCTGAGGAATAAGGCGTACTGTTGCGTACGCCACAATGACGAAGGGTGAAGCGCAACGCAGCATCCGGATGTTTTGCGAAGCCGTCAATCATAGAAGTCCTCGTCCTTGGAAAGAAACAGATGGGCGATCCCCTTGCTGAACTTGATCAGCAGGAAACAGCCGATCGTTCCGAAGATGGCCCAGTAGGCATAGATCTTGTCGATGATAAAATGGGCGTCTTCCCTCGACAGCAGGACATCGAAGACGACCAGGACCGCCAGATAGACGATCATGACGGTCTTCAGGGTCCCGAGGTTATTCCTCAGCGCATCGATCATCTTCACCAGATTCATTCGAACAACCTCCCGATCAGAGCGCCGAATGTGTCGGGAAAAAGCCCCAGCCCCAGGGAAATGAGCGCCGCGACCACCAGCGGAATCACCATGGTGCGGGGCGCCTCGCCGATCCCCTCCTGTCGCCATTTCCGGGCGTCCCCGGTGAAGAAGGCCTGGAAGGTAATGGGGACAAAGTACCCGGCATTGAGGATCGTGCTGGCCATGAGCACGATCACGATGGGCAGGCTGCCGATCTCGATCGCGCCGTTGAGCAGATACCACTTGCTCACGAAGCCGGCCACGGGCGGCACCCCGATCATGCTCAGCGAGGCGATGGCAAAGGCCGCCATGGTGAAGGGCATGGCATAGCCGATTCCCGCCATGTCGCTGATTTTCTTCCGGTGGCTCGCCACGTAGATCGCGCCGGCGCAGAAGAACAGGGTGATCTTGCTGAAACCGTGGTTGGCGATATGGATGATGCCGCCCAGAACCCCGGTATTGTCCAGCAGGGCTACCCCGAGAATGACGTAGGAGAGCTGGCTGACCGTGGAATAGGCGAGCCTTGCCTTCAGATCGTCCTTGGTGAGGGCGATGATGGAGGCGGCCAGGATCGTGAAGGAGACGAAATAGGCCGTCGCCAGACCCAGGCCGGACTCCTGGAGGAGCTCCGTCCCGAAGGTGGAGAGCATCACGCGCGCGATGCAGAACACGCCCGCCTTCACCACGGCCACGGCGTGCAGCAGGGCGCTCACCGGCGTGGGCGCCACCATGGCCGAAGGCAGCCAGTTGTGGAAAGGCATGACGGCCGCCTTGGCGAAGCCGAGGATGAAAAGGACATAGGTGACGGTGATCCAGACAGAATCGGCCCCTCCGTTGTACACGCCCTCGGTGATCGTATCGGCAAAGTCGAGTGTCCCGGTCATGACGTAGGTCAGGATGACCGCGGGCAGCAGCAGCCCCTTGGACGTGCCCATAAGGTAGACCAGGTACTTCTTGCCGCCGGCATATCCCTCCTCATCCTGGTGATGGGCGACCAGCGGGTAGGTGAACAGGGTGATGATCTCGTAGAACAGGTACAGGGAGAACAGGCCGCCCGAATAGGAGACCCCCTGGGCGCCCAGGATGGCGACGGCGAAGCAGACGTAATAGCGCGTCTGGGCGTGCTCCTTGAGCGTCCGCATGTAGCCGATGTTGTATACCGAGGCGAAGATCCACAGGAACGAGGAGATGATCCCGAAGACGAGCGACAGGGCGTCCACCCGGAAATTGAGAGAGATGCCCGGCGCGATGGCGGAGAGCGTATAGACGAGCCGGTGCCCCTGCAAGACCGGGGGAACCATCAGCATGACGGAGGCGAAGGTGGCGACGGCGCCGGCGATGGACCAGAACTCCCGGATGTTGGGCTGTGTCCGCGAAAGGAGAATCAGCACCGAAACGAC